>CAYHPP010000054.1:0-5058 GCA_964358745.1 uncultured Candidatus Saccharibacteria bacterium
TAATAAGAACTGTACTAAGCTTGGCTACCCGCCCGAATCTTACCGTTCGGTACGGGCGGGCTGCGGCGGTTCCCGTCCGGCTACGCCTTGTCGTTCAGGTTCGCCAGTGCTTGCACTGCCTCGCCTTCCACGACTGCGGCTCGCGCGGACGGAAACCGCCTCGCTACGCCATTTTCAGTGAGACAGGTTCTAGTTTACCCCCACGCCAATCCGCAGACAAGCGGGGGATTGGTGGGGGAAAAGAAAAAGGGCGGCATTGTTTCGGTCAACGCCGCCCGGGGCAGAGGTACTTCACCGCGACACAATTCGGGGTGAAGGGGTCATGCCCCAAGAAATCCAAGGCGGAAGGGAGAGGACTGCCCGGCGCTGCTATACACCGGGCAGCCTCCACCGACCAACCAATTAATTTAATTTCGCGTACTCTGTTCGCATTCAGCTTATCATAAGCGGCAAAAGATTCAAGGGGCTGTGCGAGGCACATACAAGAAACCGGAAACCCCAAGGTCTCCGGTAGCCAAACTCGCGGCTTCAGCTGTGTCTCCTTTTTCTCATGTGCAGTCTTTGCCTAGTTGCATGGTTAAGAGAAAAACACCTGCAGTCTCAGGTCTCTCTCTGCCTGCGTGTTGACTGCACCCACCTTGTTCAAGCGCCGGCGAATCAGCCAAGAATAGCATACCATACAGGCGACATCTTCCTCATCTTGAGTCGCCGAAGAAATTTTTCAGTCTGGCGCGACGGTGAAAAGCGAGAGCAAAGCGGTGGGCCTCGGCGTTGGCAAGCAGAATGGCGCGACGGTGCGCAGCGGACGCCGAACCGTCGCCTAAAATATCGCGGGGTTTGTGGCGCTCATCCTTCAGAACCGAGACGACAGATGCGTCCACGGGCAACATGCCCGAGGCGTGCACCGCCGCCCTCGCCGCGCGTAGCTGCTCCCTGCCCCCGTCAACGACAATGAGGTCGGGGTGCCGCCACTCTTTGTGGAGAAATCGGCGCATGAGCACTTCCGCAAGCGCCGCGATATCGTCGCCGCCCTTGGCCGACTTGATATGAAAAGTCCGATACTCCCGCGGCGCCGCGATGCCGTCTTGAACGACCGTCATGACGCCGACGGGGGCGCGGCCCGCGGTATGGGAAATATCGAAGGCTTCAATACGGAAGCGGGTGGCTAGTAGCGAGTAGCCAGTAGCTTTAAGAAGAGAAACATCTCTAATATGCTGAAGAGCGAATATCTGCCGCTTTATTTCCCCTGCCCGCTCAAACGCCTCCTTCTTGGCGGCTCGTTTCATTTCGCGCTCCAAAATCTTGATTAGCCCCTCCTTCCTGCCCTCAAAAAAGAGCTGTATCCACCGTATTGTCTTGCCGTACTCGCGCTTGGAGATTTCCCCCGTGCATACCCCCGGACACAGACCGATTTGTCGGTTAAAACACGGCTTACCTATTCTAGTGTTCTCAAGAACATCAGAATGAGCCTTTGTCGCGACTAATGTAGAGGGCGGACTGCATCTGTCATCCCGGTACGGGAAGATCTTGCGAATAATTTTCAGGGCTTCGCGGAGTTCAGTGGGGTGGGGAAAAGGGCCAAAGATAATTTTCAATTTGCAATTTCCAATTTTCAATGCTCCAGATGCCATGTCTTTTTGGCGGACGGTGAGAATGCGGGGAAAATCTTCGTCGGTTATCGCGACGCAGTTGAAGCTCTTATCGTCCTTGCCGTCGGTGTTGTAGGGCGGATTCCATCGCTTTATGAGGTCTGCCTCAAGAATGAGCGACTCAAGCACCGAATCCGTCTTCCTAAACGAGACTCGGTCGGCCAACGCGACCATGCGGATGATTTTTGGCCCGCGGGTTTCCGCCACATCGCGCGCAAAATAACTCCGCACCCGATTGCGGAGCGAGGTCGCTTTGCCGACATAGAGCGTTTCCCTTCCCCGTTTGAAGAAGTAGACGCCCGGCGCGTCCGGCAGTTTGAATTCTCTCAAATCTTGACTCTCCATGCATGAGAGTTTATTGTCAGGAGTAGAAAAGTGCAACTATCCTGACAACCTGTTATCCCTATGAAAGAATACCGAAAAAAAGAAAGAAGGGCCCTTACGGAAACTGAAGCGCGCATGGCAAGGAGGCTTGTGGAAAAAGACCTTGACCTTAAGAGGGAACTCGCAAGACACGAACGACATCTGAACGAACTTCAGGCCATCTGCTCGCACGCAAAAAGGACTGACCCTCGCAAGCCATGCCCAGACTGCGGAGAGCAGTCGCTTATGGTCTCTGTTCTGGATACGCTGGTTGAAACCGCTCAACTTCCGCTCACCACCGCAGCGAACGAGCGAGTGGCCATATTCCACCTTTCTTCCGGACCGCCGTCAAAGGCCTAAGGCTGGGAGAAAAATCTCCAGCTTCCGTCGCCGTCGAGCGTGTCCTCACGCTCGACTTTTTCTTTTCGCCGTCCATTCGCGAAAGTCGGTATGGCATTGCGAGCCCTTTGAAAGCGATTGATGAAATGCAGGCGCTGTGAGAGAATGCCGTGAGAACAACCGCCGTAAACCATGACAGCCAAGAACAAAGAGCGAAAAAGCAAGTGTGCGCGATTGAGGGAAGCGATCGACGCATCAACAGACACGCTGCGCACAGAACATCTGCGAAACAAGCTCTCCGAGATTCAGAGAAGCTGCCCTCACACGGGGGTGGAAACGATATTAGGGGCGATCGTAGAGCCCTGCCCAATTTGTCTGTCCCCTCGAGACCCCACACTACCCAAAAAGTGACCTGGCGTGCACATCCCCTGACCGAGCGTTACACCGCTCGGCCTTTTTTTGAATTCCAAATCACTTCGTCTTTTCGCCCGCAAGCGGCAGTGAGAAATAAACGCTCGTTCCCTGCCCCTCCTTTGAGCGGAACCAAATCTGTCCGCCCTGCGCCTCAACCAGTTGTTTCGCGTAGAAAAGCCCCAGGCCGGTGCCGTCGGGCACGAGCGAAATGGCGTTATTCGCCCTAAAGAACTTTTCAAAGACCCGCGCTTGTTCGGCATCGGGAATGCCGATGCCGGTGTCAGAAACGTGAAATTCAAGCGTGCGTTCATCCTTCACCACCGCTCGAAGTTCAACGGTCCGGCTGCTTGGCGCGTATCGCATCGCATTGTCAAGAAGAATCGCGAGAACAATGCGCACGTACTCGGGATTCCCCCGAACGGCCGCGAGAAGCTCCGTCGGAAACGATGTCACGAAATGCAGGCTCTTGCGGTTCATGAGCGGCCGATGCTCGGCCTCAACGTCCTGAAGGATGCGAAGCACATCAGCGGGCCCGATCACGGCCCCGACGCCTTCTTTTGAAGCGCTCAAGGTATTCAGAAGCTGGCCGATGAGGCGCACCATCGCATCCGCACTCGCGCTTATTCGCTCAATGAATGTGCGCGCTTCTCCCTGGAGAGGCGTTTTGTCTCCAAGAAGCGTCTCGGTCGCCCACTTTATGTTCGTGAGCGGCGTGCGAAGCTGATGGGAAATAATCGTCACGAAATCGTTCTTTGATTTGCTCGCGAGTTCTATGGCTTCATACGCTCGGGCGTTCTCAAGGGCAATGGCAAGAGGCCCCGTGAGCCGTTCAAGAGCGCCGAGTTCATCGCTCGTAAAGTCTCTTCTGGAAATTCGCTCCCCGATTGACAGGAAACCGAGGAAAATGCCGCGGTGCACGAGGGGGAATGCCGCAACCTCCCGCCGCTTGAACAGGATTGAGGTTATTTCAGAAACGAGCGGGTCATTGCTCCACCTCGGGTCAGCGGAGCCGCGCGAGTCAATCGGCTGGGGATTTTTGGCGACGAGTTCCGCGTCAGCGAGAGAAATCGCGGTATCGCGGTACTCATGGCCGCCTGCGCCGCGCGGAATGCCTTGGTAAAGCTTCCAACGCCGCTCGTTTGTCTCCAGAACAAAAGTCGCCGAGCTTTCAATCCGAAGCTTCTCGGAGAGAAACATTGAGAGATTTGCCGCAAGTGTCGCCGTGTCAGTGAGGTTCCGGAGCCGAACGATGAAATCGGACACCAGCCGGTCAAAGTTGATGCGTTCCTTCGTGAAGAGTTCGTCAACAATCCTCTGGCTTCGCTCCTTGAGCGGCGCAAAGAGATACAGCGCAATGATAAAGAACGCGGCGTCAAACAGCAGGTGCTCCATCGTCGCGTCAAACGGGGAGAACAGGACGAAAAAACTCCCATACACGAGGAGGAGGAGCGCCGTGAGAAGCGAGTGGCCGATCCCCCGCCCGACGATAATCTTTATGTCAACGAGCCGGTACCGAAGAATGAAGTAGCCCATAAGGGTCGCCATCGTCCCAACGAACAGAAAACCGATCGGCGGCACGGGAAGCGGCACGCCGAAGCCGGGCAGAAAGTCCACAACGGCAAGAAATGAAAGCGCTCCTGAAGTGAACGCCAAGTAATGCCAGCGCCTCGCGTGGGGCGCGGCCGCGCGATATCGCAAGTAAAAGTTGCGCAGGAAAAGCGGGGCAAAGAGCAAAAAGAGCAGTAGCCCGCCGACTCCAAACGGCGCAAGTTTGATGTAGTATCCCCACGAATACGCATACACTCCCGTCGCCATAGATTCCGACCCTATAAACAAACTGTAGAGGAATGTGACCGCGAGACCGGTAAAGGCGAGAGGCTTCTGCCGCGCATCTCCGAGGTAGTACACCGAAAAGAGATAGGTGGCGATGGGAATGTAGACGACGCCAAAAAAACCGATGCGGGAGAAAAAATCAGCGGTCTCGGGGTCAATCGCAAGATAGTTCAGACCCATTCCGACAAGCCAGACAAAAACCGCAAGTTCAAAGAAAAAGAACGAGCGGTTGAGGGGAGAGCGCCGGTTCTGCGCGAAGACGAGGAGTCCCTGCACGAGCAAAAACACCGCAATGAAGAGTTGCGGCAGTGCCGTTGGATTTAGGCCAAATGAAAAGGTCATGCGCTTACGCTATATTCAATGGCAAGACCTCTATTATAGCAGACCCCAAAAAATGTCTCATACGAGCCAGTTCTAACTCTAAGTGCAACGCTTGCTAGAATAGCGTTGCCATGAAGCA
>CAYHPP010000055.1:0-5034 GCA_964358745.1 uncultured Candidatus Saccharibacteria bacterium
GGGTCCGCATTAATATGCAATTGGTTGAACCTGTCGGAGAAGAGAGTGGTCAGCTTAAGCGAGGCAAGAAGGTCTTCTTTGAGCATAACCGCCTCCGTTTTGAACTCCTTCGGCATGATTTGCCGGTAATCGGGGAAAGAGCCGTCCACGAGCCGCGTCGTCGCAAGCAGACCGGAGCCTTCAAGAGAGAGCTGTCCTTTGCCGACAAAAACGCGAATATCCTCTGTTTCCTCCTCAAGCATCCGAATGAGCTCGGCGACATTTTTGATGGGGATAAGAATCGGCTGGAAGGACGCGGCTGTTTTTTTGAACGAAATCCTTTTTTCAGCGAGTCTAAACGAATCGGTTGCCACAAACACAAGCTCTTCTCCATCGTGATACACATACACGCTTGAGAGTTCTGGTTTTAGGTTCCCGAGCGCTCCGGCGTAGTGAACGGCTCTAAACCCCTTGAGAAGGGTACGCGGGTCGGCTAAAAAGGACGGTCCCTCTGCTTTTGGGATGGTGGGAAAATCATCGCTTCCCGCCCTGTTGATGACGGCAGTTGCTCCTGCAGCCCTCACCGTCACTTTTTCTTTTGTTTCTTCAAGCGACACACCCCGCGCACTTCCCAAATTTGAAATAAAAGCAGAAAAAACACCCGCAGGAACCGCCGCCGCTCCTTCCTGCTCCACTTTCGCCGGCAGCGTATACTCTACGCCAATATCAAGGTTGGTTGCCCGAACAACAAGCTCTCCGCGCTTAGCGGTGAGGAGTATATGCGAAAGAATAGGAAGGGAAAGATGTTTCCCGGCAAGACGAGACGCCTTGTTTACCACTCCCTGCAGCTTGTCTTTTGATATTTCTACTTTCATGCAATTATTTTCCCGAGTAAAGATTAAAAGCGGCGTCGTAGAATGTTTTTATCCGCCCGCCTGCGCGGACACGCGGGCAGGTAGATTTGTATCATAGACTGATTGATAGCTATCAACATATTATGTCTCTTTAAAATCTTTTTTTATTATTTACGGTTGATGATGATGAGGGGTGTGAATAGGTGAATAGGAAGTGGTCTTGGGGGTGGTGGTGGCTGCGGTTTTGTAAGTAATACAGAGGAAGTGATTGTGGAAAAACACACGCCAACTGTTCCCTCCATACGCTCTTCCACATCTTATACTCACTTCTATTCCTCTGTCTCCACACAGTAACAAAATCAGAGCAGCGCACGTATCTGGTTTATCTCTTGCAGAAGAGCAGGGTCCTCTAAAAGTTCGTTCCTAATTTTTTCGCACGAGTGAATCACTGTCGTGTGGTCCCGTCCGCCGAGCTTCTGTCCGATGAGAGGGAAAGAAAACCGGCAGTCTTCGCGGAGAACATACATAACAAGCTGTCGCGGCCGTACCACCTCTTTCCTTCTCGTTTTTTCGTAGATGTGATTCTCGTCAATGCTGTAAAAATCCGCCACCACCTTAGTCACGTCCTTTACCGACATGGCTTTTTTGGGCTTGCTTGTGTTCTTCAAAATGAGTTTGACCTCTATAATGCTCAAATCCCGGCCTTTTACCTGTGTCTGCATTATAAGTGAGTTTAAGATTCCTTCAAGTTCCCGGATGTTTCCCTCAAGCGCCGATGAAATGTATTCAGCGATCTCATTGGCAAGGTCAAACTTCATAAAGCGGGCCTTTGCCTTCAAAATGAAGACCCGCGATTCCTTGTCGGGGGGTGGTATGTCAACGATCATACCCGACGAAAAGCGAGATTTAAGGCGCTCTTCCAGGCCCTGAATAAAGTTGGGGTGGCGGTCCGACGAAAAAATGATTTGCTTGTTGTGGGCGTAGAGCTCGTTGAAAAGGTGGAATAGCTCTTCCTGGCTCCGTTCCTTTTCGGAGAAGAACTGGATGTCGTCCATGATAAGACAGTCGTACTGGCGATGCCGTTCCTTAAACTGCGGGATGCGGTTGTTCTGCATGGCGCTCAAAAATTCCTGCGAGAATTTTTCCGAGGTCATGTAGAAAATCCGGTAGGTTGGGAAGAGCGTCCGGAGACGGTTCCCTACCGCCTGGATAAGGTGAGTCTTTCCGTGCCCTGTTGAACCGTAGACAAAGAGCGGGTTGTAGGTTATTCCCGGGCTTTTGATAACGGCAAGCGCGGCGGCATTGGCGAGTTCATTGAACTGTCCCACCACAAACGAGTCAAAGGTGTAGCGCGGGTTGAGATTGGTTTCTTTGTCCACGTAGTAATCCTGAAGCGGGAGTTCCGGCGTAAGCGAAGGAGAGGCCGCCTTGTGGATAGGGAGCTCGCGCTTCCTCGCGTCATCTTTGACAATGGTATATTCCAAAGCCCGAATTTCCCCCGAGACATTGCGGAGGGAGCGAAGGATGAACTTGTGATATTTGTTGCAAAGCCAGTCCTTGACGAAGGTGTTGGGGACCGAGAGATGGACCACTCCGTCTTCCACGCGGGCGATGGATGTATCTTTGAACCATGTCGTAAAGTTCGCCTTTGACACGGCGAGCTCTATTTCGGTAAGGGCCCCTTCCCAGAGTTGTTTGATGTCAGGCATTGGTTAGGAAGTTAGCTGTTTAGCTTATTAGCTTGTCAGGAGAGACAGTTGTTTCTCGGCGTTCTTTCTCTAAAAAGCTAATCAGCTAGGAAGCTAACAAGCTGTATCAAGTGGTACTAGTATATACCGGCGGGGGGAACGGCAAACTTGTAAAAAACAGCGCAGTGTGTTAATAATGTGTGCACAGAATGTGCAAAACTTCTCACTTTTAACTATTGACCTTTCACAAAGGATTCTCTCGTTAAAGGGTAAAGGTTAAGAGTTGAAAGTTATTCGTATGAGCTTCACATATCACCCAAAACGGAAAAAGCGGGCGCGGACCCACGGATTTCTCTCTCGCATGAAGCGGCCCGGAGGCCGGAAGGCGCTTTCTCGCCGCCGAGCGAAGGGCCGCAAGCGGTTGACCGTCAGCCGCCCGTAAAGGCGCTAGGCACTAGGCGTTAGGCTCTAGGGCAGAGGCCGATTCTTTCCTAGATCCTAGTGCCTAAGGCCTAGCGCCTGATTCTCATCATGTTGCCCAAAGCCCGGAGACTCACTACGCGCGACTTTAAGAGCTTGCGGCGCGGCCGCACGGTGAATACGGCCCATCTCGCGCTCCGCGTCTTTCCCGCGGGAGCTGGCGGAAAGGTCTCCGTGGTCGTGTCCTCATCTTCCTACAAAAGAGCGGTTGACCGGAACCTCCTTCGGAGACGGCTCTACGCAATCATTGAAGCGCACACGGCGAAGCTTCAAGGGCGCACCCTCATTGTTACCGCAAGAAAAGGAGCGCTTGGTATTCCATTCAGCGCGTTGAAGGAAGAGTTTCTTGGAGCGCTTGGACAGGCATAGTGCTACGGAGGAAAAGCCAGCCGAAAACACAAAGCCCAGTATCCAAAACAAAATACTCCAAAGCACAGTGCCCAATGTACAGACAAACTGCTCAAAACACAGTATCCAATATCCAAACAAACATACCAAAGCACAGCGCCCAAAAACCCAAACAGGGGAGAATTAGTTTGTGTTTTAAAGAGTTTGCAGTTCTGCTTGGATTTTTGTGAGGTTTGTGTTTTGTGCCTTCACTCCGTTTTGTGCTTTGTTTGGTATTTCGGGTTCTTGTGTTTTGGCGTGTTTGTCTGGGTATCGCCTGCCCGCCGACCTGCCCGTCCGCGGGAACGCAGGCAGGAGCCGCTTCGGCGCAGGCGGGTGCACCGTGCTTTGTACTTTTCCTTCCTTGGGCTAGAATGGGGGCATGCTCGCGCTGTTGAAAACCGTTTTCTACACCCCGCTCTACAACGGGCTTGTTTTTTTGATTGGCCTTTTGCCCGGCCACTCCGTGGGGGTCGCGGTGATTCTTTTTACCTGTCTAGTCAAACTCTTGCTTTCCCCTCTTTCCCACAAAGCGGCTAAGTTTCAACTGGAGATGAAGGCGCATGAGGGCGAACTCAACCGCATCAAAGAGAAATATAAGAACGATAAGCAGGCGCAGGGGAAAGCTATCTTGGACTTCTACCGCGAGAAGAATATCAATCCGTTTGCCGCGATTATTCCGCTCTTCATCCAGATTCCGATTGTCATCGCCCTTTACTATGTGTTTTACAAGGGAGGACTGCCCGCCGTGGACCCCGCGCTTCTCTACTCTTTTGTACCGGTTCCGATACCCGATGTGCACTTTTTTGGCGTCAACATCTTGGAAAAAAGTCTTTCTCTGGCCATACTTGCAGGTGCCGCCCAGTTATTGCAGGGGCATTTTGCCATGCCGCCCCCGCCGCCCAAGACCGATACGCCATCGCTCGGGAACGACCTCGCCCGCGGCATGCACTTGCAGATGAAGTATGTATTGCCGGTCATGATGGCCTTCGTCGCGTACGCCGTCTCCGGCGCAGTTGCGCTTTATTTTATAACCAGTAGTCTGTTTACCGTCGCGCAGGAGATTATCGTGCGCCGCTCGCTCCAGAAGTTGCATCAAACAAATTCGCAGGCATAATAGCTTTTTGGCTAGCCGCATTTTGGCTCGAGGCTCCCTAGTGCCTAGAGCCTAGGGCCTAACAACTATTCCATGGACTCCAACGACATCAAACAACTTATTGAAACCATTCTCCGCCACATGCAGGTTGGCGCGGGGAGCGTTGAGATTACCGAGGTTGACGGCCGCCGGTGCTTTTCCGTAACATCTCCCGATTCGCACCTGCTTATCGGAGCGAAAGGCGCGCACCTTTTTGCGCTGAATCATCTCGTGAAGCGGATTGTGTCGGCACAAAGCGCCGCTAAGAAAGAAATTCCGAAGGAAGACGATACGGAGCAGGCGTTTTTCATTGATGTGAACGGCTACCAGGAGGCCGCTCTGGGAAACATCAAGACCGTCGCCCAGATTATGGGCGAGCGGGCGCGTTCCCTCAAAACGAACGTGGAGCTTGAGCCGATGTCAAGCTACGAGCGCATGGTCATTCATTCCTACTTTCAGGAGGTTCCCGACCTCACCACCGAATCGGTGGGAGAAGGCGAACGCCGCCGTG
>CAYHPP010000056.1:0-4977 GCA_964358745.1 uncultured Candidatus Saccharibacteria bacterium
CCCTGCGCTCCCTGCCCGTGCGTGTCCGCACGCAGGCGGGCGCGCAGGGTCATTCGGTGCGGCCAGGCAGGTCTCTCGCCCCCTGCGGTGAGCTTGTCGAATCCGCTGCGGTGCCGCTCTTAATCTTTACTTCCGCTGTTAACTATTCCTCAACATCTCATAACTCGTCCTTCGCTGCGCACGTCATTCGCGTCTGGTTAGTTTTCAGTTTAGCAATAACATACACGTGTACGTTATTGCTAAACCAGACTACCATGTGGATCAGGTAAGACCGAAAAACTTCTTGAGGTATAGTTCGTTGTCCACCTGTGTTACAAGCATAAAACGTACATACTTCCCTGCGTCGTACAGCTCAGTTAGGTAGGTTATTTCGTTGGCGCAATCAAATGGATGCATAAAAAGAGACTGCTGCACTTCGCAAAAACCGAGGCGCAGAAGATGTCCTCGCAATGAATCGCGAACCTCCTTTTTGTCCACAGGGACATCAAATGAGACTAGCCGCCAGAGTCTATCCCACGTTGGCGGGGTGTTGACTTTCATTCGGCCTATATTGTAGGTAAGCACCTTCCGTTTCCCCCTCTCACTCAAGAACAATGAGTAAGTCCCATCGGAATTCTCCTTAACATCAATAAGCCGAGAGGCATACAAAGAATTTATGGCTCGTTCGGTGCTCTGCTTGCTGAGCTGTTTCCAGTCTTTGTATAGTGCGCCGGCGATCTTCCAGTAGGTGCTTGGTGACCCGGAAAGCCCAAGGGCCAACCCGCCGAAGAGCAGAAGCAAGACCTTCTTCTTGACAATACCCATTCGCAGGCTTTTATGCTGGGCCACACGTTCTTTCGCACGCCTTAGAATCTCCGAGTCAGGCATACTATCAATGGTAGCATCTCTTGCCATTTAGCAATAGTGTACACGTGTACACTATTGCTAAATGGACATAATCAGAAGGTTCTCCAAAGAAGAGGCCTAGAGGGTAAAAGCGAAAGAGGGGAGGGAAAAGAGAGAAGAAGGAGGGAAAGGAGAGCAGAAAGATTGGTAGGGAGAAAGAGGGAGATAGAGAGAAGAGAAAATGGCGTTTTGGATTGAATCAAAGTCTTTTGCGGATGATAGGGCCGGAGTCGGTGTCCATCACCTCAAAGCCTGCGGCATGAATTTCCGCGCGGAGCGAGTCGGCCTCCTTGAAGTTTCCTGCCCTGCGCGCCTCCTCGCGCCTTTCAGCAAGCCGTTGCATTGCGTCCGGCACCGATTCCATCTCCGCTTTGAGAAGCGCTACCTGATGTTCTATGTCAAGGCCGAGCGCGCGGTCCAGGTGGAGTATGGTTGTCCGTTTGTCGGCATCCGTTACCGCCTTGTCCTTCATGAGGTTCCAGAGCGCCGCGATGGCTCCCGGGGTATGCAAGTCATCATTCAAACTTTCCTCACATCGCTTCCGGTATGTCTCATGAACCGATCCATCTCCGGAGAATCTGCCGAATGCGTGGAGAAGTTTCGTGTATGACTCCTGCGCGCCTGCAAGCGCTTTAAAACTGAACTGTATGGGTGAGCGATAATGAGCCGTGAGTACGAAGTAGCGGTAGGCGAGCGGGCGGATGCCCTTATCCACAAGCGTCTTGAGCGTGATTGAATTCTCTCCCGATTTTGCCATTTTTGTAACCCCGCCGGGACCGGGAGCAGAGGCGGGACCCGACGGCAGAATGAGGTGTTCGCAGTGGAGCCAAAAACGCGCGAGGGGCGCGCCGTATGCCGCCTCCGATTGGGCGATTTCGTTTTGATGATGGGTAGGAATGTGGTCAATGCCTCCGGTGTGAATGTCAAACGGCTGCCCGAGGTATTTTCGGCTCATCGCCGAACACTCCACATGCCAGCCGGGGAAGCCGCGGCCGAGGTCGCTTTCCCATCCGACCGGGCCGTCAGAAAATTTCCAAAGCGCGAAGTCAAGAGGACTCCTTTTGTCCGGATTAAGTGCTACGCGCGAACCGGCAAGGAGCCCCGTAAGATTAACGCGCCCCAACCTTCCGTAATCGGGAAACGCGCTGATGTCAAAGTAGATTCCGCTAGCTGTCCGGTATGCCGCGCCTTTTTTGAGCAGCACTTTTACCAACTCAATGTCCTCCGGGATATGGTCGCTCGCGCGGGGCATCCTCTCGGGACGTTCTATGTTAAGCGCGTCACTGTCCGCGACGAAGGCTTGCGCGTAGATATCCGCAACTTCGCGCATGGCTTTAAGGGTCAGGGGTTTCCCGAGGCGTTTTAGGGCGCGCACCATCTTGTCATCTCCTTCGTCGGCGTCGGAGGTGAGATGCCCGACATCAGTGATGTTTGTGATTTGCTTCACGCGAAATCCATTCCATTCAAGCACCCGCCGCAGGGTGTCCGCGAAGAGGTACGCGCGCAAATTGCCGATATGCGCATGGTTATAAACGGTCGGCCCGCAGGTATACATCCGCACCTCGGGAGGCAAAAGCGGCTTAAATTCCTCCTTTTTTCCGGCGAGGGTGTTGTAGAGTGTGAGCTTCATAGCTTTCTAGCTTACTAGCTTTTTAGCTTAGATGCATCAGGCCTAAACAGCTAGGAAGCTAACCAGCTAGAAAGCTAGACTAGAGCCATTTTTTAAACATAAACCAGCGGTAGAGCCCGAAGACGATACTTATGATAATCGCGAGAAGTATCCAAAAATCAAACGGGCGCCCGATGAGCGGACGCGCCGCCGACTCAATCTGAAACAGGGAGAGCACAGTCGTCGCGGGAAGCGCGATAAAAGCGAGAATCGTCAGGGTTTTCATAATCTCGTTTTGCTTGGTGGAGAGAAGCGCGTTGTTCGTTTCGCGAAGCTCGGAAAGAAACGCCGCATTGCTTTCCACCGCGTGCTCCACGCGGAAGTAATCTCCGATGAGGGCCCGCAGGTGAAAGGCGAATTTTTCCCCGAGGAGCTTTTTGCCGGCGACCTCAAACGATTCCAAGACATCGCGGTGCAATGACAAGGATCGCTTGAACGAAAGCAAATCGCGCGAAACGCTCGAAAGCGCCACCACCATTTCACGCTCCCTGCCGCCATAGATGCGCTCTTCAATGAGGCGAAGCGACTCGCGCACCGCGGAAAGCTCGTGTGTGAGGGCGGTATACATTTTGCCGAGGATGAAAAAGAAAATGAAGCCCGCGTGCGTTCCGAAATCGTCCTTTTCAAGGGTCGCGCTCGTGTCAAAGACCTTGCCGACATAGTGAAGCGTCTCGTTCGCGCCGTAACGGACGGTAATGAGAAATTTCTTTCCAATGATGAAGTCTATCTCATGGTCCTGTCCTTCTACCTGCCTGCCGGAGCCCTGGCGGGGGGAGGAGCCTTGTCGCAGTGTGGGAAAGTGGAGAATAAGGTAGATAAAGTGCTCGTAGAGGTCAACCTGCGGCCGCTGGCTCGGAGCCGAAAGCTCTCGCACCACGAGCGGGTTCAGGTCGTACTCCTCGGCGATGGAGCGTATCTCCTCCTGCGAGGGCGATTCAAGGTCAATCCAAACGAGCCCCTTGCCCGTATGCTTCGTAATCATGGCGTTAAGTATATGCATTGTTTGGGAGTATGACAATGCATGACAATCCATGCGATTTGGGAGTTTTCGCCTGTACGTAACGAGCATCTGATCTTCGTTACGAGGATCAGATGCTCGCGTACTTGAATGGACGAACGGGCCGGGTTTTGTCATACTATACGGAACCAATGTCAATCATGCCGCCAGCAGAGAAGAACAGAACGAATTCAATCATCCTCGCCGCGATACTGCTCGCGGGCGTCTTTTATGCGGGCTTTTCGGTGGGAGAACGGTATGAGTCTCCGATAGAAAAGGCGCGGACGCTTGAGGGCAAGGAACCGCCGCCGGAGCTTCAAGTAGCCACGGATTTCTCGCTCTTTTGGAGCGCTTGGAACGCGCTCAACGAAAAGTACGTTCCCGCGACGACGACCGCAATCGCAAGCGACGAGCAAAAACTCTGGGGCGCGATAAGCGGGCTCACTTCTTCCCTCAAAGACCCCTATACCGTATTTTTCCCTCCGGAGGAGTCCAAGCTTTTTGAAAGCGAGATTAGCGGCAGTTTTGAGGGCATCGGCATGGAAATCGGCATTAAGGATGACATCCTCACGGTTATTGCCCCGCTGAAGGGGACGCCGGCGGAGCGAGCAGGCATCCTCGCGGGCGACAAAATTCTCAAAATAGACGACACCGCGAGCGCGGAACTCAGGGTTGACCAGGCAGTCAAGCTTATTCGCGGCAAGAAGGGAACGGTTGTGCACCTCACTGTCTTGCGCAACGGAGCGTCCGAACCCCGCGAGATTGAGGTCACGCGCGACACAATTGATATCCCGACAATTGACACCGAATTAAAACCCGGGAAAGGAACCGCGCAGGCAGGCGGCGACGCGGGAAGCGGCCTGCAAAAAGACGGAGTATTCATCATTCGCCTGTATAACTTCTCGGCGAACTCGCCGCGTCTCTTCAGGGACGCCCTGCGCGCGTTTGCAGAAAGCGGTTCAAACAAACTGCTCCTTGACGTGCGGAATAATCCGGGAGGATTTCTTGACGCCGCTGTTGACCTCGCAAGCTGGTTTCTTCCAGCAGGGAAGGTGATTGTCACCGAAAACGCCGGTTCAAAGGGCACCCGCGTGCACAGAAGCCGCGGTTACGATGCGTTCAGCAAAAACCTTAAAATGGTTATTCTCGTGAACGCAGGGTCGGCGTCCGCTTCGGAAATTCTCGCGGGCGCGCTTCGCGAGCACGGTGTCGCACGGCTGGTCGGCGCTAAGACATTCGGCAAAGGTTCGGTGCAGGAGCTCGTCAAGCTGACCTCGGAGACATCGCTTAAAATCACGGTGGCGCGCTGGTTTACCCCGAACGGCGTTTCCATCTCCGACGGCGGCCTTACGCCGGATGTTGAAGTGAAGCTCACGGCCGAGGATATTGAGAAAAAACGCGACCCGCAGACGGATAAGGCGATAGA
>CAYHPP010000057.1:0-4909 GCA_964358745.1 uncultured Candidatus Saccharibacteria bacterium
TCACACCTCTTCGGTCTCATTACAGCGCTTGTCATCGTCGCGGCGGTTGCCGTCTTTGTTTCTATGCGGAATGATACTCAAGAAGATGCAGCGGGCCCAAAAGACGCGGCATCGTCGCAAAGCGAAGCCGCGGCGTCGGAGACTCCGCAACCCGGCACCGCTCCGAAGCCGCCGGGAGCCGCACCGGTCGGCGCGGTTATCAAGACGAACTTCGGGGAGATTGAAGTCGCGTTTTTCCGGGATAAGGCTCCAAAGACCGTGGAGAATTTTGAGACGCTCACAAAAGCCGGATTTTACGCGAGTACCAAATTCCACCGCATCATCAAGGATTTCATGATTCAAGGGGGCGATCCGTTTTCAAAAGATGACGCGCAAATGGCGCGCTGGGGAACCGGAGGGCCGGGGTACACCTTTGCGGATGAAATTAACAGCGAGAAAATCGTTCGCGGGGTACTCGCGATGGCGAACGCCGGGCCAAACACAAACGGAAGCCAATTTTTCATCGTGACCGCGGAAGCGGCGCCGTGGCTTGACGGCCGCCACACCGCATTCGGGAGAGTCGTTCGCGGCATGGATGTGGTGAATAAGATAAGCGCGGCTCCAACAGGGGAGAACGACATCCCGAAATCGCCGGTCATCATTGAGAGCATCACGCTCAAATGACCGAAGTCAAAAAGGTCTAACCTCTCGGACTGAGAGGTGAACATTTGTGCTTCTCACCGTGCTGTGAGAGAATCCCTGACCCACAATTTTGCATCAGTCATTGAATTTTAGGTGTTAAACACCTAATTCCACGCAGGAAATCGTCGTAGCTCATTTCTTTTCGCCCTTCCGGCACGACGCGCTTCAAAATGAACCGCCCGTCCTTAAACTCGGCGCTTTTAATGCGCACTCTGATTTTCTTTTCCGCGGCATCGGCAAAAAAGTAGGTTCCCCATGCGGAGAGCGCCTGAATCTTCAGAAAATTCTTGTAGGCATCGTCCTCAAGGCGTATCTCTCGGTCCCTCGCCGTAAACTTTCGGGTATAGGTCGCTTTGCTGTGGTCCTGCGGCGTTGCCTGCCTCCTGCCAACAACCCAGTCCGGCAAGATGCCGACCAGGAGTTTCCCCGCGACCGCGTTTGATTTCCTTCGAAGGTCAATCGCCGTGGGCGGCCAGTCGTCAATCGGCACCCGCTCCTGCACCACAAGCGGTCCGTGGTCCATTTTCTCATCGAGGAGCAGTATTGATACGCCGACTTCCCGGTCGTCGGCCAGAATCTGTGACTCCACCGGCGAGGCGCCGCGATATTTTGGAAGCAGCGAGTAATGGACATTAAGCGCGCCGCGCTTTGGTATGCGCAACAGTTCTCTTGGCAAAATGGCGCCATACGCGACCACGACAAAAACATCCGCATTGAGCGTCCGTAATTGCTCGTGGAGGGCGGGGTCTGTAAGATTTGTCGGCTCCGCCGAGGGAATACCGTGTGCCGCCGCCCACTCTTTCACCGGCGTCTGGGCCAGTTCCAGATTTCTGCCCTTCGGTCTGTCGGGACTCGTGACGACAAACGCGGGCGCAAATCCTGCCGCGCAGAGCGCTTCAAGAATCTCAACCGCCGGTTCCGGCGTTCCGAAGAGCACAAATCGAATTGTGTTATGAGGTGTGAGCATCTGTTCGTGGCTTGCTACAGTCTATGTACTCTTTCTACCTTCTACCCTCTCCTCCCCAGGCATTTCTCGGAGTTCCGTTGCCTTGTCGGTAAAGAGAATTCCTTCCAGATGGTCGGTTTCGTGCTGGAAAATTTGCGCGAGAAGTCCGCTTGCGCCCCGTTCAAAGAATTTCCCATACTCGTCGTAGGCGCGTATCGTCGCTTTTTTGGAACGCCTAATCTTTCCATAGAGCGGCCGCACGGAAAGGCACCCTTCGTCAAGCACCGCCTTTTCTCGCGAAAGTTTGGCAATTGCGGGATTGATGAACGTAAGGAACCCTTCCGCTTGTTTGAGCTTTTTTCGCTCTTCCATGCGTTGTCGTTCCTCCACGCGTTCGGGCATCTTAAGCGCGGCTTTGGCGACGATGAAGATGCGAAGCGACACCCCAATCTGCGGCGCGGCAAGCGCGACGCCGTCATCCTGCGTAAAAAGAGCGCTCGCCATATCCTTGAGCAATTTCTGCACCTTCGCGCTCTTGATTTTTGCAAGCGGTACCTCTGCGGCTTTTTTCCGGAGGACCGGCGCGTCCTTTTGAAGTATCTCTGGAATCATGAGATAAACATGCGAATATACGAATAATGCTAATCTGCGAATACCTACGAATAAGTCAACTCACGCTTGCGCGGAAAGTCATCCATGCGTCCCATTGGGCAGACGCTCTTTGGTTTCGCTCCTAGCTTTACATGAAGGCTGCATCATGCTCGTACCCTCGTGCTCTTGAGTATACCGAAAAACTTTTTGCTGAACGAGTCGCCCCGCTCGCACTCCTTAAAGAGCCAATACAGGTCTGCCACTCTTACATGAGCGACCAAACCGTTAATTTGTTTCCAGGTGACGGGCCTAAATGTGGTGCCGATTCGTTCAAGGTTAATTTTGTCCACGAACCGCTGGATGCACTCCTGCCGTTCGCTCGTAAGTGTAAGCGGTCGCGCGCGTGTAGCCAGTTTGGAGAGGTAGTCTTTGGGAATATCCATACCTGGTCAGTAATTAGCTGGTAGAAAGTAGAAGGTAGTCGTTAGAAAAGCAAAGAAATGCACTTAAATCATTCTACCATCTACTTTCTACCTTCTACCGTCTGTCTTATAACGATCGCAGTATTTTTATCCGCGCCCCCAAGGCATTGAGACGTTCAATGATGCTCTCGTATCCCCGATTGATGCTGTAGATGTTCCGAAGCGTTGAAACCCCCTCCGCGCCGAGCATGGCGACAAGAATAATGGCGGCGGGACGAAGCGCTGGCGGGGAGACCACCTCGGCGGCTTTAAGCGCCGTTCTGCCGCTTATGTAGATGCGATGGGGGTCAGCAAGAAGCGTCTCGGCCCCGAGCTTGTCGAGCTCTTTGTAATAGATAGTTCGGTTTTCATAGACCCAGTCGTGGATGAGCGTTGTGCCTTTTGCTTGGGTGGCAATGACTGCGAAAAAAGGGAGGTTGTCAATGTTAAGCCCCGGGTAGGGTTTCGCCTCAATCTTTTCCGGGAGCGCGCGAAGCGCACTTGGGAAGGTGCGCAGGTCGGCAAGCCGCGTTTTTCCATTCGTGCCAGGGTAGGTCTTGAGCACGCGATACTTAAATCCCATCTTTTTAAGCTTTAGGAGTTCCATTTCAAGGAAGTCCATCGGGCATCGGTTGATGCGTATGCTCGACCCGGTGAGAATGGCCGCGGCTATGAAAAACATGGACTCAATCGGGTCTTCGGAAAGCGTGTAGGAAACGTCGCGCTCAATCCCCTGGATTCCGCGTACCGTGAGCGTCGTGGCTCCGATGCCATCTATTTCCACGCCGAGCTTCTGCAAAAAGAAACAGAGCTCCTGCACTTGGTAATTTGCTGAAGCGTACTTGATGACGGTTTCTCCGCTGATTCCCGCGGCGGCCATAATGGCGTTCGCAGTCACCGTATCCCCAGACTCATACAGTATGACCTCTCCCGCGCGCAACCCCCCGTGAGCGACGAGGTATTCCTTTGAGCGCGTTCGTATGCGCACCCCAAATTCTTCAAGCGCGAAGAGATGCGGCCGAACCGTTCGGTCGCCGAGGCGGCAGCCCCCGGGATGAGGCAGCGCGAATTTCCGAAACCAGTGCAAGAGCGGGGCGAGAAGAAGAAGAACGCTTCGCGTGCGCGTGGCCGACTCCAGATTGATACGCTCCAGAGAAAGCTTCTTCGGCGGGATAATTTCCACGTCGTTCCCGAGCCAGCGCACCGCGACCCCGATGCTCTGAAGCACTTCAATCACCCGATGCACCTCTTCTATGTGCGGCATGTTTTTGAGAAGCGTTTTTCCGCGATTGAGGAGAGAAGCGGAGAGGAGCGCCACCGCGCCGTTCTTTGATGTGCGCGTCACGACGGTGCCGCGGAGTTTCCGCCTACCCTCAATGCGGACATCAAGCGATCTGTCCGAGAGTCTAAGGATGTCCCGGTCAAGCGCCGAGCTGATTTTTGAGAGCGTTGCCGTGGAGAGATTTTGTTCGCCATTCTCAATGCGCGCGATGGCGCTCTGCGATGTGCGGAGTTTCCTCGCGAAGGCCGCCTGGGAGAACCCGCGTTCCTCGCGCAGGTCCTTGATGAGCGTGCCGATGTGTTTGAGCCGTGCGGACATGCCGATACGAATATACTAATGACACAAATATATGAGCACCGCGTCTCAATAATTGCTTCGCTCGGATGCCATGTAAACGAAGACGTTCCCGCGGCACTCCTCGCTAGCAATTATACGAATGGATACGAATGAGAAAAGTATATCATATATGAGATAAAATGAAAAAACCACTAGTCCTAGACAGAAGTCAAGATTTAATATAATCTTCACCTAGATTAGGATATTGACAGCTAGCCACTTTTCACTCAAACCTCAAGGGAACATCCTATGAAAAAGAAGATTCTGGTTCTTGATGCCTTTACAAACGGGCACGAGGCGGCACATGCCTTTATCCAAAGACAAGGCTGGGCAGAGACGGATTGTGAGATCGTCTTTTGCGGCACTCACCTCAATATATTCAAGCGGCTTATTGAGGGACCGGCCTATGCGGTCGTTCCCATTCGAAACTCGATCGCGGGTGAAGTCACGGAAGTGACCAAACACCTGGACGGGTTTCGAGAAACTGGATATGACCTGCAGGAGAGAGACCAACTCGATCTTCAGATCAACCATTGCCTCTTGGCACCTCAACACGTCGGACAAGCTGAAGAGCTCGAACGTGTGATGTCGCACGAAAAAGCAATCCAACAG
>CAYHPP010000058.1:0-3819 GCA_964358745.1 uncultured Candidatus Saccharibacteria bacterium
TTGTCGGTTGAGTGGGGGATTTCTGGAATAAGAAGTTCAAGGCGGGGAAACGCGCTTTGCCGGAGTTCTTCAAACGAGGCGCGGATGTGTTTGTTGGCAATGACCCCGCCGGCAACGATTAAGGTCTTTGCTTCGTGCCCTTTGATGGCTTTGGTGGTTTTTGAGACAAGCACTTCCGTGACGGAATCTTCAAACTCGCGCGCAATGATTTTCTTGATTTCGCCTGTAAGTTTTGGAAGTTTCCTGACTGCGTAAAGCACCGCTGTCTTCAAACCAGAAAACGAGAAATTATAATCGCCGGAGTGGAGCATGGGGCGGGGGAGAGATAAGCGTTTAGCGTATAGCGTATAGCGTCTAGTCTTTTCGGCGAGGCGGGAAATTTCCGGTCCTCCGGGATAGGGAAGTCCCAAAATTCGTGCGACTTTATCAAACGCCTCGCCGACCGCGTCATCTTTCGTCTCGCCAATGATTTCGTACTGTCCCAGCTTTTTAACTAACACCAATTCCGTATGCCCGCCGGAAATAAGGAGTGCGATAACCGGCAAAGCCGGCTTTAGTATCTCGTATTGAGTATCTCGTATTGAGTATGCGGTATCTGGTATCTTTTTTGAGTTTGGAATTTTGGATTTGTTTGTGATTTGTGATTTGGAATTTTCAGCGCGTAATAGCGCGCTGACGATGTGCCCTTCCATATGATTCACCGGCATGACTGGAATATCCCAGACCGCGCTAAGCGCTTTCGCGAAATTGATGCCGACCCAAAGCGCCGGTTCAAGCCCTGGCCCAAAAGTAACTGCAATCGCGTCAATCGCAGGTTTCTTAATTGTCGGAATAAATTTCTCAAATTGTTTCCACAACTTCGGCTCCCTCGCCGTATCTATTCTAATGTTCTCAAGAACATCAGAATAACCACCCGGGTTTGTTTTTTCCCCAATCTTTATTCTGAATTGTGATTTTTCATTTTGATTTTTTATTTTTAAATTCAAAAGACCTGATTGCGCGAGTATTGTTTTTAGTAGCGGAATCAGGTTTTTTGCGTGCTCCCGCTTGGCGAGATTCGGAAAAACACCCCCGTATTTCGCGTGAAGCGCCGCTTGCGAGTGCGTGATATTTGCAAGCACCCGCACCGAATCACCCTCGACCTCAATTAAGGCAAGGGCGGTCTCATCACAACTGGTTTCTATACCCAGAATAATCATGGGAACACTTTATCAGGGAGTAACTGTAATTGCTACATAGAGGAACCAGGTCGCATGAGAAAAAGGAACCGTGTTGTTGACCAAAATTTCTGACTATGCTATCCTGGAAAAAGTTTCGACAACCGTAATATCCATGCTTGGTTCCTCGTCCGCCATAAACGGCCGAGGGTTGGGGCCAGGTTTTTCGGCGCTTTCTGGCGCCGAAAGGATGATTCTTGCGAGAGTGAGAATCCGGCATCCCCCGTAACCATGGGATAATCAGTGTCTTCCGCAAGGAGTACGAGCTGATGAAAGGTCGTAGCGCTTTACGTTACACGTTTTGCGCTACACAAAGTAAGGTGGCACCGTGGGAACGAATCCCGCCCTTATTGCGCAATTTTTGATTGCGCCATGAGGGCGGGATTTTTTGTTGCCTATCCGCCGCGCGGCGGAGCAAGAAATCCCACCCGAGCAGCTTTCTCAGACAGAAAGTTGAACGGGTACATGAGCTCTTTTCGGTTCTTTGACAACTCTAGCACACATGTCCATGAGCAACACCTCAAAACATCTTTGCTGTAAGTGTAAGACAGAACTCTCCAGCATCGGAGAAGAAATGTTCAAGTGCCCGGCGTGCGGGCAGGAATTTTTGATTCTCAATCAGGATGAGCCGTTATCCATGAGCAGCCCGAGGCTAAGGCCAACGGCGCCGCGCGATACGCGGAAAGGAGGATTTCAGTGAAAAAGAAATTCTGGTGTCGCACATGCCAAGCAATCGTGCGCCTTTGGTTGCCTAGCGTACCGTTCTGTCCCCATTGCTGTCTCTCCCTCGTGCCTCCCTATGCCCTTGCGGATTTTCAGTCGGCACATAGTGGCACTGCCGTCAGCCGGCCGCATATTCGCAAAACACACATTGTGAAAGTAGGAGGGTAAGCCAGTAGTGTCCGCAAGGCGCTTCTTCACGGAAGCGCCTTTTTGTAGTAGATACGCTTAACGAATGGCGCATACGAATGTGGAACACCGCGGCGTCACTCTCAATTTTCCGAAGGCTAGAGCGAACGGAGTAGCCGGATGACTTCCGCATCCTGAACTTGCTCAAACGCCGCATAGTGCGCTCCGACGGCTCCGAGAAATTCCTCGGGCGGGAGTAGCACGATGAGCTCGTCAATTTCTCGCGACAAGTCGCGGACGACTTCGGCAGGTGCCACCGGAACAGCAACAACAATGCGCTTCGGCGCTTGCGCTTTTACTGCCGCGACGGCAAGACGCATGGTAAGTCCGGTCGCGATGCCGTCGTCGGTGATGATGGCAGTCTTTCCCCCAAGCTCCGTTGGTTTCTTGTCGCCCCGATAGACTTTCAGGCGGCGGGCGGCCTCCCGCCTCTCCCGCTCCGTTTCTTCCGTGAGCCATCTCTTATCAACACGTTTCCACTCCTCCTCGTTACAAAGAAGCGTTCCTTTTTCGTCAGTCGCGCAGATGGCGTATTCAGGATTATTCGGGTGCCCGATTTTCCGCACGGCGATGATATCAAGAGGGCAGTGAAGCACTCTTGCAATTTCATACCCTACAACCACCCCTCCGCGCGGCAATGCTAAAACAACCGCATCCTCTCCGCGGTACCTTTCAAGTCTTTCCGCCAACTGCCGGCCCGCATCTTCTCGGTTTGCGAACATAGTTTTGTAGACGCGTGTCCAATAACTTTAGGACGTTAGATTGGATTACAAAGTCGCGATCAAAGCTGGAAGCGTCTCAAATGCTGATGTGTAGGCGTGAGCGCCGTCTGGGCGATTCCCGCCATAGATGATTACTTTCATGCCGGCCACTCGCGCGGCTTTGGCGTCGTTCTCAACGTCGCCTATATACACGGTTTCCTTTGGTGCGGCCCCAAGCTTTTTGGCGGCGAGGAGCAGCGGGTCCGGATGCGGCTTGTGGTTTTCCGTATCGTCATACGCAACCGTCACCATGAAATATTTCTTCAATCGCGCCAGTTTCGGGACCTCATACACGGTTTCTCTCATGCGGCTCGTCACGATTCCTAAGGAGTAGCTTTTGCTCAAGGCTCTGATCGTGGATGTGGCGTTGTGCGGAGTTTTTACCAAATTGACAGGGTATTCTACCTCACGAGTCCTCCCCATTTCCCATATCGCCCCGATCTCTTCTTCGGAGGATAGACCCGTCAGCCTTTGTATCGTGTCCCACATGGGTAGGTGGAACAAATTGGGGAACTCCGCTCGAGTCGGAGAGCGGTATCCGAAGTAGTTCATCAGATTTTGGTAGAACACCAAGTTTGCCTCAAACGAATCGAGCAGTACGCCATCAATATCAAAAATAACCGCTTTTGTCATGGCAAAGATTGAATTAGTCCCGGCTCCATTTCGGACTCGAAGAAATGCTCAATCGGGCTTCAGGTCCCATGCTTCTCCTTAGTTTTCACGGACTCAAACGGAGGCGGGAGGAGTTTTGAAACTTACAGTTTCGGTACAGGTTTCGTATCGTGCTCGCTCCGCTTCGCGCGATAAACTCAACCTTTTCAAATCCTCCGCACAAGGCAAGCAGTTGCCTTGCTCGCCTCCGCCTTCGCGGACTCAGACGGAGGCGGGAGGAGTTTTGAAACTTACAGTTTCGGTACAGGTTTCGTATCGTG
>CAYHPP010000058.1:3919-4902 GCA_964358745.1 uncultured Candidatus Saccharibacteria bacterium
CAAGCAGTTGCCTTGCTCGCCTCCGCCTTCGCGGACTCAGACGGAGGCGGGAGGATTTGAACCTCCGATACCCTTGCGGGTATGCCGGTTTTCGAAACCGGTGATTTCAACCACTCACCCACGCCTCCATGGCTGATTCATTGAACATATCATTTTTTGGCGATTTTTACAAAAAATGCTATAGTTTTCCCGCCTGCCTTCTGTTTCTTTTCTAGAAATTAGAAATTAGGATTTAGATATTCCTGCACTCCGTGGAGGCTGGCCCTATCGTCTAACGGTCAGGACGGGAGCTTCTCAAGCTCCAAATCGGGGTTCGATTCCCCGTGGGGTCACCCGTTACAATGCTCTCATGTACAACGACCAACTATTTGAGCGAAGCATCACGCTTCTTCGCGTAGCGATCGGTATCATCTTTTTCTGGTTTGGCGCGCTTAAGCTTGCGGGTATTAATCCCGTCTATGATATCGTCCATGCGAGTTTTCCGTTTCTTGCCTACGGCATCGGGAACTTCCTGCTTGGAGGCCTTGAGACGGCGATAGGTCTCGCGCTCATCCCAAACGTGTTTCCCAAGACGACTCACACGATTCTCATTTTGCATCTGCTCGGCACCTTCAGCGTGTTTCTCACCGCGCCGGAGATTATGTTTGACCCAAGGTTTCCGTTTCTCACGCTCGCCGGAGAATTCATCGTGAAAAACCTCGCGCTCGCCACGGGCGGTATCGTGGTCATCCTTCACCACACGCGCTGCAAGTCTTCTGCATAAAGCGGGATGCAAGATATACCCCCTTCCAAGTAGCCATGATCATGCGTAGTTGGCAGAATCTTTTCGCTCGCGGGTAGTTTGATTTTGGGGTCTAAAATTGTTACCCTAATGCAAAGAATGTCTGAAAGCATGGGCGGTTAGCTCAGTTGGTAGAGCGTCTCGTTGACGTCGAGAAGGTCACAAGTTCGAGCCTTGTACCGCCCATACATTGAGTCCTTAA
>CAYHPP010000059.1:0-4893 GCA_964358745.1 uncultured Candidatus Saccharibacteria bacterium
TCGTAGACTGGGTGTCCCACATTCGCATGCGCCATTCGTTAAGCGTATCTACTATCAACCGATAAGTCGGCGCATGATGACGGGAATCTCCGTTTCAAAAAAGCTCTTTACTTTTCTCCAGTCGGCGTCAAAATTTACCTCTGGGTCTGGGTCATCTTCCGCGTCTTCAAAATATACAAGACTCTTGAGAAGATGCGTGAAGTTGTGGCGAACGGAGTATTGCTGTTCGGCCCGTTTCAGACTCTCCTCTAGTGGAAGAACATTTTGACTAAGCCAGTACAGGTCGAAAGAATCGCGCTTCTTTCCCCGTTGGCTGGTGGCGACAATTTTCATTGCGGCGATATCTTTTGGGGTAAGAATCGATACAAAGCCTACTTGTAACAAACTATCTGCCGGATGAAAGAACGGATAAGCAATAAGACTTATCTTGTCCCCCCATAAACTCCCCGTAGAGCGTCCCGCTGTCAATTGAGGTGGTCTTCCACAATCCCGCTCTGGCAAATGCTTTCTCGATCTTCCCCCCGTCAAACACTTTTTCATGCGTAAAGAAATCCAAGTCAAGAGATTTACGATGACCAGCTTGAAGAGCTAGAGCTGTGCCGCTTGCGAGATACCATCAACCAGTTCGAAAGAACGGCATCTTGGTACAAGCTAAAAAGGCCGCTTTTGTTTTAGACGGAAGAATATCAAACCGCAAATCTTTTGCTGATTTCCTTACGCTAGAACGAGCGACCATAGAGCTTTTGATTTACCAGATATTTGAGCTCTGGGCGGATTGAGAACTCTCCTGATTTCCTCTTTCGGATATTGCTTAAACACCCAGCTGACTTCATCTGGTTTCCCAAACTCCAAAACCCGCTCAATGATGTAGCGGGCGTGTTTTTCCGGGTCAATGTTGTCGGGATTCACGTCCCAAAAGAGCTCCTGCCTGAATTTCATGAGCCTATGTTATCACATTTCCACGCACAAATCCACCGACTTTTTTGCGCTCTTCTCTCGAAGATTGCCGGGAAATCCCTATTTCAAAAGGGGTCTACAAGGCGAGGCCTTGTAGAACAAGTGAGATTACTTTGTACCCGCGCTTCGCTTACTTGCCGCCTTGAGAAAGGCCATAAACAGCGGGTGGGGGTTAAGCGGGCGGGATTTGAATTCGGGGTGGAATTGGGTGCCGAGGAAGAAGGGGTGGATTTTTTGAGGGAGCTCGGCGATTTCCATTAAGACGCCGTCGGGCGACCTGCCGGAAAAGACGAGACCGCCCGCTTCCAATTTTCCGATGTACTCGGGGTTCACTTCGTAGCGATGCCTATGTCTTTCTGAAATTACCGGTTTCGTTGCCTGATCATTTTTTAATTTTACATTGTCATTTTGCATTTTGCTTTTTGCTTTTTGCATTGAGTATGCGCGGCATGCAATGGTGCCGGAAGTGAGGTGAGCGGGGCAAGCGCCAAGGCGCATTGAAGCCCCATAATTTCCTTCCTCAAGCTTCTTTCGCTGGTCGGGCATAATGTCAATTATTTTGTTCGCTGTGTCGGGATTAATTTCAGTCGTGTTGGCATCTTTAAGTCCTAAAACATTCCGCGCATACTCAATCGTCATAAGCTGCATGCCGTAGCAAAGACCAAGATATGGAATCTTGTTCTTTCGCGCGTACTCAATCACTTTGAGTTTCCCTTCAATGCCGGTTTCGCCAAAACCTCCCGGGACGATAATCCCGTCGTACTTTTTGAGCGAGTCCACACGCTCGTCGCCCGTCTCAAATCTCTTGGAGTTAAGCCAGTGAATGTTTGGAGTTAAACCGAATTTGTACGCGGCATGCTTAATTGCTTCAATAACCGAGATGTAAGCATCCGAGAGGACGAAGTCGCCGGTGTCAAAATACTTGCCAACAACTGCAATACTCACTTCCCCTTTGGGATTTTTGATTTTTGAGACAAAGTTTCGCCATCTTTCCAGCGTGTCGCGGCGAACGCGGGAGTGGAGGCCAAGGCGCTCCAGAATAATTTTCCCGATGTCGTCACGCTCAAAGTTAAGCGGCACTTCGTAGATGGATTCAATGTCCGGTGCCGAGACAACCGCCTCGGCGGGGACATTACACCAAATTGCGAGCTTCTCCTTTCGCTTCGCGTCAAGCGGGTGCGAACTTCGGGCAATAATCACGTCCGGCTGAACGCCATAGGAGTTTAGTTGCCGCACCGCGTTTTGCGTCGGCTTGGTTTTCATCTCGCCAAGTTTGGAGGGAACGGGAAGAAAGGTGACGAGAATAAAAAGCACATCGCCCGGATGTTTGAGTTTCAAAACGCGCGCCGCTTCTATAAAAAGAATGTTCTGGTAGTCGCCGACCGTGCCACCGATTTCAATCAAAGAAATCTGCGAACCATTCATCTCGGCGGCGCGCTCAATTCTCCGGCGAATTTCGTCGGTAATGTGCGGAATCGCCTCCACGCACCTGCCTTTGTAGCCAAGCGAGCGCTCTTTCTCAATCACATGTTTGTAAACCATACCGCTTGTGATGTAGTCCTCCGTTTTCAAATCAATCTCCATGAAGCGTTCGTAGTTTCCCATGTCCTGGTCGGTCTCTAGTCCGCTATCCAGAACGAAAACCTCACCGTGTTCGGTGGGGTTCATGGTGCCGGCGTCAACGTTTAAATAGGGGTCAACTTTAATCGGGTTCACCCTAAAACCTTTTGACTGAAGAATCAAACCGATGGACGAGGTCGCAACGCCTTTGCCCACGCCCGACATGACGCCGCCGATGACAAAAATGTACTTATGATTTTTCTTGGACATTTTTGCAAACTCAAGATTCAAAATACATCATAATCCCTAAAGCACAAAACACAAGAACCAAAAATACCAAACAAAACTACAAACTGCTCAAAACACAAACCCATCTCCATCTCTCTGTTTGGCTCTTTGCGTACGGTGCTTTGAGACGTGCGTTTGGATACTGGACACTGTGCTTTGTGCTTTTGTGTGCTTACACATTAAGATACCTCCTCACCGCCAAATAGCTCGACACTGCGCCGAGGAGGATGCCGGAGCCTGCGATAATCAGGAAGAATTCGCCGAAGTGCGCGAGGTAATACCGGAAAACATTGAGTCCGCTGAAGAAATTCTCCGTTGCGTCTCCGAGATAATACGTGAGCGGATAAAAGAGCGCGAGAGTAAGCAGCGCGGCGCACACCCCCGCCATAACGCCGGAGACGACGAACGGCCCTCTGATGTACTTGTCGCTCGCGCCCACGAGACGCATGACGCCGATTTCGTCTCGGGAAATGTAAATTGCGAGACGGATGGTGTTAAATGCGATGCCAATGGAGATGAGGACGAGAATGAGTGCCAGCGCAAAACCCAGCCGTTGCGCTGAATTGATGATGCTTGAAAGCCGGTCAATTGCCGCCTTGTGGTCGTAATAGTTGACCTCGTCAATGATAGACGTCTTGCCGCTTGAAAGGGCGTTCTCGCTTTTGAGGAAGTTCGCGATGCCCTCGTATTGCGACGGCTCTTTTGCTCGGATGTTCAAGACCGCTCCAAGCGGGTTGTCGGGAAGTTCATTCAGGGCCTGCAGCGTCAGCTCGTCATTTTCATGGCGCTTCCGGAAATTTTCAAGCGCCTGTTCGCGCGAGATGTACTCAACCTCCTTCACTTCCGGGAGATTGCGAAGAGTTGCGGCAAGCGCAAGGATGTCTTCTTCTCCTGCTTGGGTAAGAAAATAGACATTGACATCAACCTTGCTCTTGATTTCCTCAAGAGAAGCCCCGAGCAACGCCGTGAGAAAGATGACGCTTCCGACAACGAAGAGCGTCACGGTCATGATGAAGACCGAGGCAAGCGACACGAAGCCGTTGCGGTAAAAATTGAGCACTCCTGCCTTCACGACGCGTTTGATGGAGGTCCAGAGCATAAAAATGGTAAATCCGAAACTCGAATATCGAAATTCGAGACAATATTCAAACTCTAATCTCTAAACTATACACCATTTTTGATTTTTAGTTCTGTTATTGAGATTTGTTTAGGATTTCGGATTTCGTGCTTTGAATTTCCTGCAAGTATGTTCCGGTCTCAGAGAACATATTTGCCGGTGGGGTCGTCGCGGATAACCTTGCCACGCTCCATGGTCACGACCCGCCTGCCGAGCGAATCAATCACCCCTTTGTTATGTGTTGTGAGTATGACCGTCGTGCCGAGGTCGTTTATTTTCTTGAGTATCTGCACGATTTCGTAAGTATTGACGGGGTCAAGACTTCCCGTCGGCTCGTCGGCAATAATGACATCCGGCTGATTCACGATGGCGCGCGCTATCGCTACCCGCTGTTTCTCACCGCCCGAGAGTTCGTTGGGAAAACTCCACATCTTGTTTCCCAAATCCACCATCTCAAGCACGTAGGGCACATCGGAGGCGATTTCCGAATCCCTGCGTCCGGCCATTTCCATAGCGAAGGCGATGTTCTCAAACGCGGTCTTGTTCGGGAGCAACCTGAAGTCCTGAAAGATGGCGCCGATTTTGCGGCGATACTCGTGGAGGCGATGGCGCTTCAGCTTATGAATGTTCACCGACCCGAAGAGGACACTCCCGCTTGAGGGACGCTCCTCGGCAAGAATCATCTTCATGAGCGTCGTCTTGCCCGCGCCGGAATGGCCCACTATTGAAATGAACTCTTTCGGCTTTATCGTAAGCGACACCTCATCAAGCGCGGTTGAATCATCGCTATAGACTTTTGATACCTTGTCCAAGTAAATCATAGGAATAGGCACTAGGCACTAGGCACTAGGCACTAGGCACTAGGCACTAGGCACTAGGCAAAAAAATTATAGCACACCTCAACAGAAATTTTGTAAGAAGCCAGTTCTAACTCTAAGTGCAACGCTTGCTAGAATAGCGTTGCCATGAAG
>CAYHPP010000060.1:0-4873 GCA_964358745.1 uncultured Candidatus Saccharibacteria bacterium
CGGCAGAAGCAGTAAAATTTAAGAGCGGCACCGCAGCGGATTCGACAAGCTCACCACAGGGGGCGAGAGACCCGTGCCGGGTCGCTCCGACTTACCCTGCGCGGAGCGCAGGGTGTCCCACATTCGCATGCGCCTTCCTAAAATTCGTGTGCACCATTCGTCAAGTGTATCTACTCGTTAAGCGTATCTACTATGATAGCGCGAAAGAGAAAGATTAAGAACGGCAAGCCGTCTCTATGGACACAAGACTTCAGATGACGGCACCGAAAAGCGCAAAGAATTTGACTGGGTCTATGGAGACGCCGTTCACTCGGATTGAAAGATGCAGGTGCGGACCGAGCGCGTAGCCGCTGTCGCCGGAAAAGCCGAGAATATCTCCCCTCTTCACAGACTGCCCTTCTTTCACCCGCACTTTTGAGAGATGCATTGAAAGACTCACGATGCCGGCCCCGTGGTCTATCGCAACCGTTTTGCCGTACACCTTGAAATCGCGCGCGAGCCGAACGATGCCGCCGTTAATCGCCGATACAGGCGCGCCTTTTGCCGCGCGAAAGTCGGTGCCCTTGTGTGGAATTGCATAGGAGCCGGTGCTTCGCGAATATCCATATGCGTCAATAACTTCAGCCTTTTTGAGCGGGAAACTGAAAGCGTCGCTCCAAAGCGGCACGGCCGATGCTCGGAGCTTCGCGAGAGTCGCATTCTCCAGTGCAAGAGTAGTCACCAGATTAAGCTGGCTTTGACGCGTATTGCCGCCGAGTTTTTCAGGAATGCCGAGAGGAGCGGTGGTCGCGGGACGCTTCTTGACCGTGACTGCGGCCATCACTTCATCCGCGTCAAGCGTCGTCAGTTTGAGCCGGTGCGTACCCGGTCGCGCGGAAAGGTCAACGCCGATAAGCGCGGTCGGGTTGTTCTTATAAAGAAACATCGGGACGGCAACTCCGTCCCACGTGAGGCTTTTTACATCTTTGATATCAACGCCGGAAAGCGTGACCATGAACGGCTCCCCTTGCATAATCGTTTCCGGTTGCACCAGAAGCTCTCCCCCATGAGCGAACAAAGCCGGCGCCGGAAGCGCAAGCGTCATGAGGAGCGCGAGTGCGAAGAAATATGATTTCATAGTCTTTCCGTAAACCCCGCCGCGACGCTTTTTACTTCGAACTCCAATAATGTGCCTGCAGGACGGCCGAGCAGAGAATCACAACTCCCGCCGGCGCAGGAGCATCGCGTTCGCGGCGACGATGACCGTACTCACCGACATAAGCACCGCCGCCACTGCCGGCTCAAGCAAGACCCCCCGAGACGCCAGAGCGCCGGCGGCCAACGGCAGCGCCACGATGTTATAGCCGGCCGCCCACCAGAGATTTTGAATCATCTTCGCATATGTGAGGCGCGACAGTTTTATGATCTTCACGATATCCCGCGGGTCGTTTCGGACCAGAATAATTCCGGCCGACTCTATGGCAACGTTCGTTCCGGCGCCGATGGCGATGCCGAGGTCGGCTTGAGTAAGCGCCGGCGCGTCATTCACGCCGTCACCGACCATGGCCACTTTGCGACCCCTATTTTGAAGCCCCTTTACTTTCTCGGATTTCTCCGAGGGCAGCACCCTCGCAAAGTACTCGTCAATGCCAAGCTCCTCGCTTACCCATTTGGCGACATCTTCCGAATCGCCGGTAATCATGGAAGTCTTGATGCCGGAAGCTTGTAGAGCCTTGACCGCCTCCCGAGACTCCTCGCGAATGATATCCGCAAGCGCGATTACGCCAAGAAGCGTTTTATTCTTTACCGCGAAGACAACGGTTTGCCCTTTTTTGCCTGCATCTTCTACCTCGTAGCGGACTTCAGCTGGAACGCCTAACTCCATGCTCTCAAGAAGTGACGGCCCGCCGACAAAGACCTCCGCATCGTCAAGAACTGCTTTGACCCCGCGGCCCTTCAGCGCCTCAAATCTTTTAGGCTCCCGGAGAGCAAGGTCGCGTTCTTTTGCTTTCGCGACGATGGCTTTCGCGATCGGATGCTCCGAGAGCGCGTCAACGGACGCGGCGATGAGCAGCACGTCGTCTTTGGCAAGGCCGCCGAGCGTCCAAACGTTAACGACCCCGAATTCTCCGCGGGTCAGCGTCCCCGTTTTGTCAAACAGCACCGTGTCAACCGTTCTCGCGGCTTCAAGCGCGAGGCGCTGTTTGACGAGGAAGCCGTGGTGCGCCGCTTTGGTTGTTGAAATTGAGGCAACAAGCGGCACGGCGAGGCCGAGGGCGTGCGGGCAGGCAATGACGAGCACCGCGACAAGCCGTGCCACCGCAAAACCAACCTCGGCGCCGACGGCGAGCCACGCGAGAAGCGTGATGATGCCCCCGCTCACGGCGACAATGGTTAGATACAAAGCCGCTCTGTCCGAAAGAATTTGCAGCCGCGATTTAGAGGCCTGCGCCTCCGCCACAAGGCGCATGACGCCAGCAAGAAACGTCTTCTCGCCGATATGCGTAACTTGAATTTTAAGCGCGCCATCTTCATTGATCGTACCGGCGATAACCGCATCGCCATGCTTTTTGGAAACCGGTTTTGACTCACCGGTAACCATTGACTCATTCACATCAGAATCCCCTTCCACAACCGTTCCGTCCGCGGGAATTTTGGCCCCCGGCCGCACCAGGACAATGTCATTTTCACGGAGCTCCGAGAGCGGAATGACTTCAGTATCGATTTCTGCTTTTGGATTGTCATTTTGATTTTTGATATTTGCATTTTGAATTATCCTCTCTGCGGTATCGGGCAGTAATCTAGACAATTCTTTCAGCGCCCCTTGCGCACCGGAGACCGCGCGCATTTCAAGCCAGTGGCCGAGGAGCATGATAGTAATCAGAGTAGTGAGTTCCCAAAACAGCGCTTCGGCGCGGGCAAAGACCGCGTACACGCTCCAGAGGTAGGCGGCAGAAATGGCGATGGCAATAAGAGTCATCATTCCCGGCAAACGGCCCCTCATTTCACGCCATGCTCCGGCGAGAAATACAAAGCCGCCATAGAAAAAGACGACTGATCCGAGGATTAGTGGAAGATAGTCCGACCCGGGAAAATCCGGCGGCGACCATTTAAAAATCTTTTCCACGACATCGGCATAGAGTACGACCGGAATCGTGAGAACCAAACTCACCCAGAACTTCCTCAAGAACATCCGGGTTGAATGTCCCGCATGCTTGCCTGCACTGAGTGGAGTCGAAGTGTCATGCGCTCCGCGCTCCACATTTTGATTTCTGATTTTTGCATTTTTAACTTGTATGAGGTTCATACCGCACTCGGGGCACATGCCCGGCCTTTCCTGCATGATTTCCGGATGCATGGGGCAGGTATAGGAAACGCCGGAACCCGTGTCGGCAGGATTTTTTAGGACCGATTCAACTTTATCGGCACAGCAATCGTGGTTGTTATGATGTGAGTGATTCATATGTTTTATTTAATGTTCCAAGTAAAACTTCTCTCGATGCCTCCTATCCCGCCGATCTTCAATTCAAGCGACTCCGGCGGCGGCATGATCGGAGCGAAGATCAGGGCGCCCTCCCGATGATGGCCGCCGACCGGCCCGTCCCATCGGAGTGGCTTGTATTCAATGCCGCGGTTATCAACAAGGATGGAAACTGCCACAAGGTCATGATTCAGTTCAGCCGAATGGGTATCCATGACAATGTCAAATCTCCATTCCTGTAACTGTTCCGATAATCCGAGAGGCGTCACAGTCACTGTTACATCCGCCTGATCGTCCATTTTTGTTTCCCAAACGGTGGAACTTCTCGACCGAACTCCCTGCCGATTGTCTGCTGGCGATAATGTTTCTCCACTTAAAAATCCTACATAAGCCAACGCGCTTATCGCCACAATGATAACTAGGTACGGTGCATAATTTTTCATGCTTGTTTTTCGCCAAAGGCGGGTCCTCGCCCGTCCGGCTCGCCATGCTGAAGCTTCGGCGAAGCGGGCAGGCGGGCGCCTCGGGCAGAAAATTTAATAATCTTGTTTGCTATATATAAAATGCCGCCGAGATTGAACAGGAGCCCGACCCAGAATAATTCGACCTGATACTGCGCCGCAAATGTCACAATGCCCGCTGTGCCTAAAATAGGGAGCAAGTTTGCGAGGTAATGAGTACAGCAGGAAACCATGGCCGCGGTGGAAGTGGCGCCGGTTACTCCCAATATCTTACCTTCGCCGTGCATTCCTTTAATGAGACTTCTCAAGTAAGTATATAGTCCGATCTGAATACCAAAGCCAATGGCGAGACTTATGATGAAATACCAAAAGTCAGAAAACTGATTTTGCACATAACTCCATCCGGAGACTAGTGTAAGAACGGCAAAATAAACTCCAAGCAAGAGTCCGCTTGCCAAGATTCCAAACGATACAGGTTTCAGAATTGCCCTCCCTCGCATGGCATTTTTATTATGATTACACCGTCGCCGGTTTGAGTCTCCTCCAAGTAAGATGTTCATAGACGCTCGACCACAGGAAACCGAAGCTGAACGCGAACATGAGTTCTTCAAGCGGTATGCCGACGAAGAGCGCTCCGGAAATCGCCTGAAGGTTCCACACTCTTTCAACATACCCCGGATACATGGCAAAGAGCGTGAAAAAGTAGAGAAAATACAGACCAAGGAACAGCAAGCCGCTCACAATCATTTTCTTCTTTAGATCGGGTCGGCAGTACCATGTGGCAAACCCGCCGAGCATGAGAGCGATCGCAGACGCATAGATGGGATTCAGAGTTGTTGCGGCCAAAAGAAACACAAAGACAACGGGGGCGGAAAGCAATGTGGCGAGATGATATCGGTGATGGGGAGCATGGTGCAACCTGGATGACATGTGCATATGCTTTGTGCGAAAC
>CAYHPP010000061.1:0-4818 GCA_964358745.1 uncultured Candidatus Saccharibacteria bacterium
AAAAATTGATGAAAAAATTTCTTTTGCCCTTATTGATAAATCCTTTTCCTTTTCGTCCAAAAAGCCCTTCCAAATTCTGTGCGAGCGGCGCGTTCCGCGCCGCGAGCTGACTTCTTCAAATTTGCATTTTCCCAACTGGCGGAGAGGGAGGGATTCGAACCCTCGATACCCTTTCGGATATACGTCCTTTCCAGGGACGCCGTTTCAACCGCTCGCGCACCTCTCCATTATTCTACTTTTCTAGGCGGTCGTATCAGGAGGTAATTCTTTAACTTTCTCCAGTTTTTTGGATTATTCGAACCGATAACCTCGAAATACCTCACAATCTTCTTGAAACTATACATGTAGAGTTGTTTCTTATCAATCTCTCTGGATTTCAAACCGCAAGCCAGCATGGTTTCTCGAAATCCTGCGATAAGAGGCTTTGAGTGATTAGTGAAGCTCCATCCCAAGTATGGTCTCTTATCTTTCCACTTGCTATGCCGATGAAAATACAACCCTCCGTCCGTATCAAATAGTCCGCGAACACATGCAATACGATATCTTGAGTTATTCAAAATCCAGTCTGGAATAGCAACCTGCTGTTTGACCTTATTACCGCGATGTAAGCCTATCTTTTCTAGCACTTCTACCAAACCAACCCCAGACAATGTGAGGCTTATTGTATTATCCTTTCTTTCTACCCAAGAGGGACTTTCATTGAAAATGCGTTTCATTAGTCTCTTCACAAAGTATGCATACTCCCGATCAACTGTCCTGTCCAAACTGATTCGTAACTGGCAATCATTGAGAGCCCCGTCTCCCAAAATAATGCCGACCATCTCTGCAGACTCTTCCGAAAACTCCGGTACAGTAAAATCTTTTTTCACAATACAACCTAACAGTCGATACTTTTCGGGTTCCTCTCGCCGCCTTTGTTGCGACATTACACCGCCTTGCTTTCGGGATGTAGCGTCGCCGGGAGGACCGTAAAGTTCCAGCCGCTTAAGTGCGCCTTTCCGTGCACCCTTCGCAACATACCAAAAGGGGCTAAGTAACTGAAAACTTTTTGGTATATTCACACCAAACTTTTCATATAGTATTTTGTAAGAACTGTAAGGAGCAAAGTATTTCGCACGCGCCCAATCTCGCACAGAACGACCGGACACGTTTATATACTTTGCGAGCGTATCCCAATTGCTTTTGCTTTTCAGCTTAACGGCAGAAAAGAAACTTCGTTGAATAGTCTTGGAAATCTTTACTCGTACACTTCGTTCCTCTAAAGTATCTCTCCTCATTCCTACAATTATACCACTCTGCCATGTCTCCGCCTGTGGATAATGACGCTACACCAATCTTCACCTAACTAAATCGACCGATACACAAACAAAGACGCGAGACCGAAGAGAATCGCGGCGTAGATAACGTACGTACCGATGAGTAAAAGAAAAGGAATGGGAGTGATTGCGTAGAGAAGAAGAAAACCGACCCCGAAACACTGCAAAACCATTTTCAGCTTCCCTACCGTTTTTGCCGGCATAACCACTCTGCGATACCTAAAGTACGCGGTGCCGGCGAGGATAAGCTCCACTAAGACAAGCGCTGTGACGACCGGCCAGCCGAGATATTTCCACAAGACGAGGAGGGCGACCGAGCCGATGAGCAGCTTGTCCGCTATCGGGTCCGCAACGATTCCCCACTTCGTGATGCGGTGTTTTGTTCTTGCAAGCGCCCCGTCAAGCGCATCTGAGAGCGCGGCGAGGACGAAAAGAATCGTCCCGGCGACGGCGTAGTCAAGAAGCAGCAAAAAAAGAATGAATGGAATGGAAATGAAGCGGAATATGGTCAGTCGGTTGGGGGAGACGAACTTTGGAAAGAGCGGGAGAATTGCCGCCGCGAAAAAGCGATCAAACGGCGTAACGCGCGTGAGGTACTCCAAACGAGCTCCGACAAGATTGAGTCGTTTCAGGCGCTTCCACTGGAGCGCCTGTGGGCCTGACTGAAAGGTTGGAGTTTGTTCGGGAGGCACAAAAGAAGTCGGCAGTTGCTAGTTAAAAGTTAGAAGTTTCCGCCGAAAGCGGTCCACCCTCGGAGGAAGTAGAAAAAGCAAAAGCAAGAAGAATTATTGATGTGTGCCAAGAAGTGCCTTGACGCGTTCCTCAACCGGCGGGTGCGTGGAGAATATTTTGGTGAAAAAACCGACCGAACCGTCCTCCCTTCTCCCGAAGGGGTTTGAAATGAAGAGATGCGCGGTCGCGTGATTTGCCCGCGCCATCGGGTGAGAGTACTGCGAGATTTTGCGAAGTGCAGAAGCAAGCCCCGAGGGATAACGGGTAAGCAGCGCTCCGGAAGCATCCGCAAGAAATTCTCGCTTTCGCGAGATGGCAAGCTGTATGAGGGTTGCGATAATCGGTGAGAGAACCGTGAGTATGACGCCAAAAAGCATGAGGATTGCGCCAAGCTGTCCCCCTCCCCGATGCTCCCGATTACCCCCGCCGAACCAGAGGGAGCGCGTGAAAAAATCGGCGATAAGCGTAACGAGGCCGACAAGCATGACGACAACCGTTCCGAGAAGAATGTCGCGGTTGCCGATGTGGGAGAGTTCGTGCGCGACAACGCCTTCAAGCTCGCTTCGCTCAAGAATCTGAAGAAGACCCGTCGTCACTGCGACCACCGCATGCTCCTTGTTGCGCCCCGTGGCAAAGGCGTTCGGAGCGCGGTCATGTATCACATAGAGTTTCGGCATGGGAAGCCCGGCGGCGATGGAGAGATTTTCAGTCACCGTGTAGAGGTCATAAAATTCTTCCCGACTCGCGCTTTTCGCCCCCGTCATCGCGAGTACCAGTTTGTCGCTCCACCAATAACTCGCGACATTCATCAGCACACTGAAAGCAAAAAAGCCGTAGAGGATAGTCGGATTGCCGTAGTATTGGCTCAAAAACCAGCCCAGAAAAATGATAATAACGAAGAACACGGCCATGAGCGTCCATGTTTTTGCGACGTTCTTGGATTGATGGGTATAGAGTGAAGCCATAGGAACAGGCGCTAGGGAAGGAGAAGACCCTATGCTCTAGGAGATTTCTGCTCTGTGCCTAAAAGCCTAGCGCCTAATGCCTAGAGCCTAGAACTGCACCTTCACCGGCTGCTTTGCTGCTGCTTCATCGGCTTCAAGCTCAAAGAATTCCAACTTCGCAAACTTGAAGAATGACGCGATGAGGTTGTTCGGAAAGGTCTCAATGGAGGTGTTAAGGTCCATGACAGTGGAATTGTAGAAGCGGCGCGCGGCCTGGATTTTGTTTTCCGTATCCGAAAGCTCGCGCTGCAGTTCAAGAAAGTTCGCGTTTGCCTTGAGGTCGGGGTAGGCCTCGGCGACCGCGAAAAGCGACTTCAGCGCACCGGTAAGTCCGAGTTCCGCCTGCGATTTTTCCGCGAGATTCCCAGCGCCCATCGCCGCCGCGCGCGCCTTCGTCACCTTTTCAAAGGCGCCTGATTCATGCGCCGCGTATCCCTTGACCGTGCTGACGAGATTCGGAATGAGGTCGTAGCGGCGCTTCAGCTGCACATCAATATCCGACCACGCCTCCTTGGCGCGATTGACGAGCGTGATAAAACGGTTGTAGGCGAAAACGACCCACAGCGCGAGAAGGACGACAATGCCTATGATAATGTAGGTTGGAGACATAAAAATAGCTTTTAGCTTATAGGGGGGAGTCGACAGGAGAAGTATACCCTCACACTCATTGTTTGTGAAGGCAGTTTTACATTCTAAGGATGTCAAACATCATATGGATGTCTGACATCTCCAAGAACTTGCTAAATAGGTCTTTTGAGGTCCTTGATAGGAGGATACTTGTCGGGGTCAATGACGCGGTCAAAGCAGTGGCGGCCGGCGGCGTGTTCCCAGTTGTCGGACATACCACCCGCCACTCCGTCATACATTGGCGCGGGCATTGCCGGATACGAACCACCATAACCGCCCCGGCCTTTCAATTTTTCACTTTCGCCCACATTTGAGCGGCTAAAATTGGCGCAAAGTTGAAACGACATTCCTTCGCCCAAAACATATTCGTAAGCAGTGTCGGTGTCCGGGTCGGTCGGCAGACGGAAACCTGAAATCGGGTCTTCCAAATCCGCCAACGCCTTTGGAAATTTCTCCTTCTGTTGCCAGTAATTCACGATTTGCCACTGGATATTTTGAAGGTTGGCAACGCGCTGGTCGTCAAACCGCCGCTCGCGCGCCGCGCTAGGAGAACCCATAATTGTGAATCCACCGACGATGGAAGCAAGCGCAACGATAGCCGCAATCCAGGCAAATGTTTTGTCATTCCGCGCGGGCGAGTCCTTTTGCCGCAAATCGTAAATGAAATAGCCAAACACGCCGCCGGCAATGACAAGCACCGTAAGCACCTTTAAAATAAAGCGGGTGGTAATCTCGCCGCTAAGAAAAATGTTGACGAGCGCAATGAGGTCAACCACGACAGCGATACCGGCGATAAAAAGCGTGAGATAAATAAGCCACTTGCGAATCGGCAGTTCTCGCTTTTCCGGATTCAGGCGGAAATCTTTTCCGCCGAGCCAGGAGAGGAGGAGAAACAACGGAAAGATGATGATGAGTGAGGCAATCGCCCAGCGAATGCCTGTTGAGTATGGGTCGCCGTAGTAGGCAAGCTTGTCCGGAAAGGCATAGTCAATGGTCTGAAACAAGAGATTGATAATGCTAATGGCGCTGACATAAAGCGCCGCCATGGTGCCTAATTGAAGAAAAAAATCCTTCGGTGTGGTCTTGGGCTTATCCATAAATTTTTATTTAATTTTTAATGATTGAAGTATAGCGCATTT
>CAYHPP010000062.1:0-4818 GCA_964358745.1 uncultured Candidatus Saccharibacteria bacterium
ACAGTCTGCTGTCGTTCCCGTGCAGGCGGGAAACCAGTTCTTCTGGTTCCCCGTTCCGACGGGGATGACATTGAGAAATGTCAGTTTAGAATTTAGGATTTAGAGTTTAGAATTTGTAAAAAGGATTTTGTGCTTCGAGCTTACAAAATCAAGAATACTAACATTGTGCCATACTACCACTTTTCTGGTACTCCCCGAGTATCTCCCGAATGACATTCTTCGTGTGCTCTGGCCCAGTCACCTCAACAATCTCAACACCCGTCGCAATGACGGGATGGTCGTTACCTCCTTCCCCCAAGTCATCGCCGACAAACACCATATCTTGAATCGGCATATTGAGATGCTTTTCCATCTGGCGGATGCCATGCGCCTTGTCGATTCCCTTGCGCGTTACATCAATAGAGGAGGTTCCACCAGTGCGAATTTCAAACTCGGGAATGAGCCGCGTAAGTACGGCTATCATCGCAAGGCGCTTTCTTCGGTCCGGATCCCACACGGATTTAAGTGGAAGCGGAGCCTGACTGCCAAAGCCAGCAAAGGTAATCTGCGTCGCCCGATCTTCAATCAATTCGCCGTATACCTTCTCCGGGACCACGAAGCCGACTTCACCAAACATCTTCTCAAAGGCTTCAAAGATACGGCGCTTATCCTCCTCCGACAGGGTCTCGGTATACACATTCTCCCAGCCCCTCTTCCCGTGCCTATAGAACGCGGAGCCGCAGGTCGGAAATAGGAAGAGATGCTCACGTCGCCCGCGCGTCAGTTTCGGAACAAATTGTTTTTGGAACTGATTGAATGAGCCTCCGGAAATAACGGAGACCTTCTTCAATTCCAAAAGCAAGCGAAGAAGCGCGGCCATCTCATCGTCCATCGGCTGTTTGCTCTCCGAGAGAGTTTTGTCCAAATCAAAGACAATGAGTTTCTTCCCGCGCAGTGATTGCATGAACATACAACGACGGCGAACTGGCCTTTGTTAGGGCGGTTCTTACAGGGCGCTTGCGATTGCGGTAATGAGAAGAATACCGAGAAAGTTCATGAGAAAGGTAACGGGGAGAAGAATCGCAATCTTCACGCGTGAGAGACCGAGAAGTGAAATGCCGAATTCATCCGGAAGGGGTGAGGCGATGATGAGCGCGCCAAGAAGCGGCGCGAGCCATTTCCAAAATCCGAGGTGAAATGAGTTGAGAAAGTGACGCACAACGCTCTTCGGAAACAATGCTTTGATGTCGCCCGCCAAACGGTCCCTGATAAAGAGAAAGAGAACGAGGTCCCCGCACATGGCGCCAAGCGCCCCGAAAATCGCCACGCTCCACGGGGAGAGAATTTGCGAAAGCTTTACAAGAAAAAGACTCGCGGGTGCGAGCGTGAAGGCGGAAGTGAAGAAAATGCCGACGACAAAGCTTTCCAAAATCTTTCCCGCCTCCGTCGCCGCGAGAAGTTCTGTAAGCGCTTCCGAGTAGAACAAGAACCAAGCGAGAAAAACGCTCACGCCAAGAGCGATGATATCCTCTTTTAAGTTTATCCTGGCCTGCCGCCGCGAGAGCATAATAATAGTATCCCAAAAAAACACGGCGCTATCAAACCATCAAGGTTCTTTTTAAAAGAACAAGCATCGTGAACATGCATCACGAACAGTTTGAGATTATTTGGAAGTCAGTCGGAGAAAGAACGCCTGTAAAAACAGTAGCGACCGTTCGACACTCGCAATAACTTTCTGTCCTTGTTTCCTCTTGCTCCTCTTTACCCAAGTAAAGAGGAACTCGGGCACTATGTCGTTCAAGATTGATGCTCGCGCACGGGTGCCTCCGGCACGATGAAAATCGCGATGAGGTAGCGAGGACTCCGGGGAAAAAGCCGGTAATGAGGATAATGACGAGCGCGAAAAGCCGCAGCACGACAGGGTCAATGCCGTAGTATTCCCCAAGCCCTCCGAGAATGCCCGCGAACGTCCTATTCGTTTTACTCCGATACAATTTTTTCCTGGGTGCCTATCGAGAATCGAACTCGAACTTGCTCCTCCACAGGGAGCCGGGCGAACCACTACCCCATAGGCACCATTCTTCAGAAAGCCATAAAGCTGAAAGCGACACCGCGGAGCGTTGACCCTTGCCTGGTCGCTCCGACTTACCCTGCGCACAAGCGCAGGGTGTCCCACATTCGCATGCGCCATTCGTTAAGCGTATCTACTATTAAGTTATATCAATTTGAGTTACTCTAGTCTACGAGCTGAAAAGCTCGTGATGTGTGCCGATTTTTGAAAACACTACGAAATCCCTCGCTTCGTATCTGTATATCGCGCGCACATCTCCGCCAACATTAATACTCCAAAATCCTTCAAATTCTCCGTGGAGCGGGTGCATACGCAATAGTGGATGAAACGGGTTGGCCAGAAAGAGATCGCGACGCTCCTTGAAGCGCCGCTTTTCACCTTCACGTAATTTCGCGTACATCTTGTCGAAGATGGGGTGAGTGCGAAACTTCATAGCGAATCGAGGTAGGCGTCCATTTCTCTCGCCGAGTGAAAAACGGGTGATAGATTCCTTCCCGCCTTAATGTCGGCGTTGACTCGTCGCAACTCCCCCGCTAATTTCTTGCTCGGCTTAAGCGGCACGGCAAAAGTGATTATTTCTTCAACACCAAAACGCCGAAGCTGCTCGCCCACCACTAGCGAAAGCGGCAATCCAAGCTTTGCGGCCGCCTTCTGCGCTTTAATCTTCACGTCTCTGTCAATCTTTACATTAAGCACCGTTTTCATACAACCAAAGTATATACGATGGTTATGTCAGTGTCAATCGGGAAGATGTGCTATCCTACTGCTATGAATATCAAAATCGAACCTTCGTGGAAAGAGGCGCTCAAAGACGAATTTGAGAAGCCATACTTCAAGGAGCTCACCGACTTCGTGCGCGGCGAATATCTCTCGGCGAAGGTGTTTCCGCCGCCTAAGTTCATTTTCAACGCGTTTGAGCTCTGTCCGTTTGACAAGGTGAAGGTGGTACTTCTCGGACAAGACCCGTATCACGGCGAGGAACAGGCGCACGGACTTTGCTTTTCGGTTCCGGAGAACGTTGAGACGCCTCCGTCCCTCAAGAACATGTATATAGAAATCGTGAACGACATTGGCGGCGCCGTCCCCAAACACGGCAACCTAGAGCACTGGGCGCGGCAGGGGGTGCTTCTCTTGAACGCGACGCTTACCGTGCGGGCGCATACGCCCGCATCGCATCAGGGAAAGGGGTGGGAAACCTTTACCGATGCCGTCATTCAGAAACTTTCAAACGCGAAAGAGCGTCTGGTGTTCCTTCTCTGGGGAAACTACGCAAAAAAGAAAAACGAGCTCATTGACTTTGAGAAACATCTCATACTTGAGGCGGCGCACCCTTCTCCTTTTTCCGCGCAGAGTGGTTTCTTCGGGTGCAAGCACTTCAGCCAAACAAACGCCTATCTCAAAAAGCAAAAGATGGAGGAAATTAAATGGAACTGAAATCAGCTGTCTAGCTTACTAGCTGACTAGCTTTCTCGGAGATACAGGAAGTACAAACGGCCGGTGTGCTTATTTTCTCTGGCTAGAAAGCTAGTAAGCTAATAGGCCGGCTGAATGAGCGTCTTAATGATATTGTTTAACTCGTTTGATTCCACGACGCGGCTCGTCGGGTCAACGTTCACGATGAACTCGCCGTCTTTCTTGCGCTCAACGCTGTCAAAGCCGATGACAAATTCTATTTTCTCGCCAGGAAGGAGTGGTTGTTGCGTATCGCTGGAATAAATGTAAAGCGGCATAGTCGGAAGCACGGCGCTGAATGACCATGAGCCGGATTCTTTCGTTCCGTCATTAATGACCTCAAATTTGACGGCGATGCGCAGATTCGCGGACGGAGAAGAGCTTGCGGTAAAGATAGTGGTGTTTTTATCCACAAAACCCACTTCAAGAATGCGCGGCAAAAGGTCAATGACCCCCTGCGGGTCCGACGCAGTCGGACCGGTTGAGTAGTATACGAAGGTCTTTTCGGTTTTCATCCCCGTTTTCGGAGGCAGGTTCGTTGTCGTCACGGTGGCGGAGGGAGCAGGGTTTTTCTTGGGCGGCGGCTGAAACGCAGGCGGCAACTGGACAGGAGCAACGGGTGGTTTTGCGTTTGCCGCAGGTTTCGCGGCGGCGGCGTCCTTTGTGCCGTCAAGCGTTATGTCACTGCCGTCTCCTGTAACAGAGATAAGCGCTTGAGCAAAGAGGGGCGGCGCGCCGGCCCTGTTGCGTCCCGTGAAATAGAAGACGACGGGCACGTCAATTGACCCGCTCCCGCCAAGTGTCGGCAGGAGAGTAACATCAGTGAGATAGGCGGCGCCAAGAAATGTCTTCTCGCCGCAGGCAAGTTCATTCATCTGAATATTCTGCGCGTGGGAAAACTTCAAATCGGACACGCAGGGATAGTGGAAAGAATATTCTCCTTGCCCTTTGTTGAGGTGATTCAACGTAAGCGTCACCATATCGCCGGCATCCACCGCCGCGGTGGTTGGCGCAACGGTCAGCCGCTCTTCCGAGGTGAAAAGCAGGCTGAATGATTCAACGGCGGAAGCGGCACTTGAAAGCACATAGAAAGAGGCGGGCTTAAAACTGCTTAAAACTTTTGAAGCTCCCCAGCCGAGCGCGACGCCGAAAAGCACGGCTACTATTCCTATCGCCACAAAAGTTGCTATTGTCTTGATTTCTGGGCGCATACTTGTATGTTGATTGATATTTGTCATGACATATGTATTGAACTCATCTAAAAACCCTATCGCAATCCCCGCCCGAGCCAAACGAGTCGGCTCGTTCGGGCGGGC
>CAYHPP010000063.1:0-3984 GCA_964358745.1 uncultured Candidatus Saccharibacteria bacterium
CTGCTGGGCCTTTACAAGCCACCTTTTTGAAGGTTATGGGCGAGGATTTGAGCCATGCGGCCAAGCGGGTATATCTTCCCACGCTGCTTATTTGGGGAGAGTTTGATACGGCAACCCCGCTTTCGGACGGCAAACACCTTCATACCCTTATTTCAGGCTCTCAATTTGAAATTGTGAAGAGCGCCACCCACTTCGTGCATCAGGAGAAAACAGCAGAAGTGGCGCAAGCAATTCAGAGATTTGTTTCTTAAGGGTGAAACCCATCTCTTTTTGTCTTTGTCTGGGCTGTCTGGTTTTTGTGCTTTGTTTGGTTTTTGTGTACTGTGTTTTATGCATCCATGAATTCCTTTTTCTCACGCTACCGCCCCCGCTATGTTCGTTCGCTTGTATATATGATGCAGGCAAGTGAATATCGTGTGCTTGATTTTTTGAAATGGTTTTGGCGCGTCGAGGATTTTTCGCATGTTGAAGGGCGCAAGACACTCGTTGAAACACGGAAAAGTACTCTTCTACTGGTCGCAGGATACTTTTTGTTTTTTTTCCTGTGCGTGTCTTCAATTTCCATCCTCTTTAATGGGGTCGTTGGACCGAGATTTTTCTCCTTTTTCATTCTCGTCTTGAGTATCCCGTATCTTGTTGCATATGGCATGACGCTGATTCTGTTTGTTTTTAACCTCCTGCAAAGACCTGTTGAATATGTCATCATGCGGAAGGCCAAACAAACATTGGCAAACCATAAGGGGATGAAAATCGCCATTGCCGGGAGCTTTGGAAAGACCAGCATGCGGGAAATTCTTAAGACAGTACTCGCCGCCGGGAAGAGAGTTGCGGCTCCCCCGAGAAGCTACAACACGCCGCTTGGCATCAGTACTTTCGTTAAGAAATTGAAAGGGGACGAGGAGGTGCTTATCTTTGAGCTTGGCGAGTACTATCCGGGGGACATCAAACGTATCTCCGAGCTGGTACAGCCCGATAGAGGCGTCATTACAGGCGTTAATGAGGCGCACCTCGAGAAATTCAAGGATTTGGAACGGACGAGGAGAACCATTTTTGAGTTGTCGGATTACCTCGGCGGGAAGCCACTCTACATAAACGGGGAAAATGACCTTGCGCGAACGCACGCCCGGGCGGGTCATATACTGTATGGTCGTGCAGGAGCGGGAGGTGTACAGATTGAGGAGCCGATAACAGGGCTTTCCGGCACTTCATTTGTGCTTCACGCCGGATCGCGGGCGATGCATGTGCGGTCAAGACTTCTCGGGCTTCATCATATAGGACCGCTTGCCGTAGCGGCCGACATCGCATTCGGGCTTGGTCTTTCGGCGGAGCAGGTAGAAAAAGGGATTGCAAACACGAAACCGTTTGAGCACCGGCTTGAACCCATAACCGATGCACAGGGGGTGACGACGCTTGATGACAGTTACAATGGGAATCCCGACGGAGTGCGGGCCCTGATTCTGTTTCTGTCTTCGCTAAGGGGAATACGGCGGTGGTATGTGACGCCCGGTTTGGTTGAGATGGGAGCGAGAAGGGAGGAAGTGCATAGGGAGATTGGGCGGCAACTCGCCCGTGCCGGTATAGAGAAAGTGGTGCTCATACGAAATTCCGTGACACCCTTCATCGCGCGAGGGTTAGAGGAAGCGCACTACAGCGGGGAAGTCATGTGGTTTGAGCGGGCGTTGGATGCCTTTGCAGCCCTCCCGAATCTCACGGTGAAGGGAGATGTGGTGCTTCTTCAGAACGACTGGCCGGACCAGTATGTGTAGACAAATTCTAAGCACTAAATTCTAAATCCTAAACAATATCGAAATGCAAAATTATAAATTCAGAACGAAGTCTCTGTCTCAAGTTTATGTCTTAAATATTTGGATTTGTTTCGTATTTCGATATTCGAATTTCGGATTTGGCCTATTTTGTAAAGTGGTGAGTTCGTAATTTTCTCATTAGTCGCTACAATAACGGTTATGGCCAAGACAATTGCGGTGATATTCGGCGGGAAAAGTGCGGAGCATGATGTGTCCATCATCACGGCGCATGTACCTGTCCTGGACGCTCTTAAGGCCGCGGGGAACTTTGATATTTGGCCGGTATACATTACGAAAGCGGGGAAGTGGTACGCAGACAAGGCGATGGCGACGCTTGCCTTTTTCAGGCAGGGGGATTTTGAGAGGGCGCTTGCGAGAAAGAAACAGGTCCGGCTTTCTTTTGAAAACGGGTTGGAGCTGGTGTGGCCCGGGCTTCGCGAGAAAAAAGAGAAAATTGATGTTGTGTTTCCCGCCATGCATGGAACCTACGGCGAAGACGGCTCCCTCATGGGACTTCTTCGCATGGCGCAGGTGCCATTTGTCGGGTGCGACATGGCGGCTTCGGCGGTTGCCATGGATAAAGCGTTTACCAAACAGGTGCTTTTCGCCGAGGGAGTGCCCGTGGCGCCATTTGTGTGGTTTACAAAGACAGATTGGGGGCAATCAAAAAAAGCTATCCTTGAAAGGATTGCAAAGTTGAAATATCCGCTCTTTGTGAAGCCGGTGCATCTCGGTTCCAGCATTGGCATCACCAAAATTAAAGATGCATCAGGGCTTGAGAATGCGATTGAAGTCGCTTTTCATTACGACGGCAAAATACTCGTGGAAGAAAGCGTTGAGAATCTGATTGAAGTAACATTGCCGATTATGGGGAACGAGACGCTTCAATTTGCTTCCGTAGAGCGGCCGCTCAACAAGACCGAGTTTTTTGATTTTAGAGACAAGTATCTTTCTGGCCGGAAGGGAGGCGGGGCAAACAGCGAATACAGCGAAATTCCAGCGCAGATTGGCGAGGAACTTACGAAACAGGTGCAGGAGCTTGGAGAGCAAACCTACCGGGCGCTTGGTTGTTCCGGTATTGCGCGCATTGACTTTCTCATTGACAGTGCCACGAAGAAGATTTTCGTGAATGAAGTAAATACGCTCCCCGGGAGCCTCTACCACCACAATTGGAAAAAGAGCGGGGTGTCCGGCGTCGAACTCGTCACGAAACTCATCGCGCTCGCCGAAGAGCGCTTTTCCGCAGGGCAAAACCTCACCCACACCTTCTCTTCCGATATCCTTCAAAAGGTCGGAGGGCCTAAAGCCCAGTAATTTTTTCTACGACTTACATACTCTTCTTTGTTTGGGAAAGAGGAGCCAATATATAATGAACACGAAGATTGCGGTGAGGCAGCTCAAGGAGCTTGAGAGATTGGGGGGTGTTAAAAAGATGCGGCTTGCGGCAGAGGGGTGGAGAGAGGAGTGGCAGACCTTGATTGCGATACTTATGTCCGCGCGGACGAGGGATGAGGTGACGGTAGTTGTCGCAGAGAAGCTGTTCATGAGGTACAAAACGCCATCCGCGCTTGCGAATGCCGACCCGAAAGAGGTCTCGGCATTCATACGGCCAGTAAATTTTTTCCAGAACAAGACTAAGTTTGTCATCGCGCTCGCAAAAATTCTTTCGGAAAAGTACGGCAGCACGCCGCCGCACGATTTGGAAAGACTCGTCGAGCTTCCGGGAGTGGGACGCAAGACGGCTAACGTGTTTCTTTCGGAATACGGTGCGGACGCCATCGGCGTAGATACGCACGTCTCATACATTTCGCAAAAGCTTGGGTGGACAGCACACCGCGACTCGCACAGAATAGAAAAAGATTTGGCGGCGCTGTTTCCGCGAAACTACTGGAGCCGCGTGAATCGCGCATGTGTTCGTTTTGGCAAAACCTACATGAGCCGGAAGCAAAAGAATGAGCTTCTTGAATTGATGCACAATCCGCGCTAATCTTTTGGTATGAAAGAAGTTGGAGATTTTGAAGCGGCCAACCAACGAGAGCATAATGTGCTTGCGGGGGTGGAGCGTCCGCACAATGAGCGTGAACATCAATTTATTCTTGCTGAAGAACTGTTTATCCGCGATTTTCCGTCCGAGGCAGTGCAAATTGATGACACGGGTTTCAAGAACAGAATGATGGAG
>CAYHPP010000063.1:3994-4765 GCA_964358745.1 uncultured Candidatus Saccharibacteria bacterium
TGGAGTGAAGACAATGTTGGGCGCAGAGGGCATTCTTATGCAGGAGCTTTTAGGGGGTTGGTTACGCATCCTGATTTCAAAAAGCACGGGCGGCTTCTCGGAAATTCTCTACACGTAACGCTCTCTGACGTGGAGTATTTTCTCCATAACAACGAATTGCCGGAGCGGTAGATACACAATCTGAAACAACGAACTATGCGAACGCTACGAATAGCTGCGAATCCAACCTACGTTAGATTTCAAGAGACAATCCTTAATTATTATCGGAGGCAAGGGAGAAAATTCCCGTGGCGTGAGACGCGTGACCCATACGCGATTTTAATCGCGGAGGTCATGCTCCAGCAGACGCAGGTGGAAAGGGTTGTTCCTTTTTTTGGTGCGTGGATGAAGAAGTTTCCGACGGTTCGGGCTCTTGCCAAGGCGCCGCTTAAAGAGGCGCTTATGGCGTGGCAGGGGCTTGGATACAATCGCCGCGCGCTCAATCTGAAACGGACGGCGGAGATGATTTTGAGAAATTATGACGGGAAAATTCCACGAAATGTGGAGAAGATTGATGCGTTGCCCGGCATCGGTCCATATACCGCGAGGGCAATTGCTGCATTCGCCTTCGGTACCGCAACGCCTTTTATAGAGACAAATATCCGCAGCGTGTATCTCCACTTCTTTTTCGAAGGGCGGACGGAGGTGTGTGATAAAGAGATTCTCAAATTAGTTGAACAAACGCTTCCGAACAAGGTTCGACCTTTTTCCCGATCCAAGGTCAAACCTTGT
>CAYHPP010000064.1:0-4749 GCA_964358745.1 uncultured Candidatus Saccharibacteria bacterium
AGATACGAGAACTCTGATAAAGGTCTAACGCCTTGCGGAGCCACTCTTAACTCTCATGTTTTCAATTATCAATTTTGCCACGCCGAGCGCCGTCCCCTCAAAGTGCCTTTGCCTCTGAATGGGCGTCTTGGAGACTCTTCCCTGCTCGCTAATCATAAAATTCGCCTGACTGATGCCTCCGTCAACGATAATCTTATCGTACCCTTTTGGAAAATGTCGAAGAAGCCGATTGACTTTAAGGGCAATTTTCGCAATGGCCCTTTTCATCTCCCTATCCCTGCCCAGGATCGGCGCCACCAGGCTTCCGCATCCTGCCACCTTTCCCTCAAGGGCGTATAGAGGGACGCGCTTCGTGCCGGCGGCCACCGTGGTGAACAAATGATTGTCAGAGAAAAAGCGCGCGCCCACATTTTGCAAAATAAACGCGCCCGTTCCGTATGTTATCTTGGTAACGCCGGGCCTCGCTCCTGCCGCATACAGACTCGCCTGCTGGTCTCCGGCGAGCGCCATGATAGGGATGCCCAAACCAAAAATGTCCTCGTCAAGACGTCCAAAGAAGGAAAAGCTTGGCCGCGCCTCCGGCAAGACAGCGGGTGGAATTTCAAACAACGCCAGCAGTTCCCTATCCCACCGCAGACTTCTGATGTTAAAGAGCAAGGTTCTTGAAGCGTTGGTAAAATCAGTCAGATGATTTTTCCCCCCGGTCAGTCTGAAGGTAAGCCAGGAGTCAACCGTGCCAAAAGCCAGACGATTCGCGGAAATGAGCGTCTTTGCTCTCGGGACATTTTGGATGATCCAACTGATTTTTGAGGCGGAAAAATACGGCGCAAGGGTAAGGCCGGTTTTCATCCTAATTTTGCGATTGGAAATCCTCCTGCTTAAAGCGGCGCATTGCCTTAGGGTCCGCTCATCTTCCCAGACGATTGCCGGATAGATGGGCCTGCCGGTTCCCCTATCCCAACAAACAGTCGTTTCCCGTTGGTTGGTAATTCCCAGTCCGACGATGCGCTCGAGGAACGCTTTATTCTCCGCAATCGCTTCTCGGAGCAAACGCTCGACGGAACCGAAGATTTCCTCCGGGTTCTGCTCAACCCATCCCCGTTTGGGGAACCACTTGCCCAAGGCGACCGTCTTCCGGTACGCGATGTCTAGCTCTCCGTTTATCAGGAAGACCTTCACGTTGGTTGTTCCAGCGTCAATGACTAAAACAAGAGGCCCAGTTGTTTTCAGATTTTTCACGTGAGCATGCGGCTTTCAAGGATTGCGCGGACGTCTTTCTTGTCCATAAGTATCTGCTTAATAGAGTAAAGAATCCTAAATCTTTTAAGGCGAGCGCCCAGGAGTCTTGAAACTGGCAACAGCGATACGGAGCCCTCACTGGAAAGATTTCTCTCATTCTTCAGGACGAGGTCTCGCCCCGCGGTGAAGTTGCGGGAAAGACTGCTCCAACCCGTGGCAAGCAAGTCACCCAAACCCGCCAATCCTTGGACGGTCTCCCGTTTCCCGCCCAAGAATCTTGTTATCTCCCTCATTTCTCCATACGCCTCCAGGGTGAGGCGGCTTCTCACATTGACCCCGAGGCCCAGGCCGTCGGCCATACCAAGGGCAAGACTATAGATGTTCTTGAGGACGGAGCAAACGGCCAAGCCGTGAAGGTCGGGAGAAAATTCGGCTCGCAACGCAGTATTATGAAATAGTCTGCGAATTTCTTTCTTCCACTCTGCGTGGGAAACGCCGAACACACCCGTTGCCGGCTGGCCCGCCAGTAGCTCCTCGGCCAACATTGGCCCGACTAACACTCCGTAGTCAGCTCTTCCTCCCAACTCGTCCTTGAGGACCTCGTCCATCGTCTTCAGCGATTCGCTTTCAATTCCCTTGGACAGCGTGATTATTATCCGCCTCTGGCTACTTTCAATACAGCCGAGAATATTTCGCGCTACCTCTCTGTTCGCCCACGAAGGAACGCACAAAAAGATGATAGTCGCGTTGCTTACAACCCTCGGGAAATCCTCGGCCCCTTTCAGTTTTCCCGCATCTTTGTCCCACAAGGCCGGTGCCCTTCCCGCCTTGCGCATGACTGACGCAAGCGCGGAGCCTATTTGCCCCGCGCCGATGATAGCCGCTTGTGGCTGTTTTCCGCCTTCCCGCATATATGCCGTTGGAACATCCTGCTAATGGTCGGGACGCCGAGAATTGAACTGCTCGCTTCGCTGTGCTCTAAGAACCCTCGGTTCGGAGCACTCTCCTAGACGGGAGACCGGCTGTTCTCCCGACCCCTCTCCAGTTCAACTCTCGTCACCCTCATTCACTTCGTTCAATCGGGATGCCGAGATTTGAACTCGGACCGCACGAACCCGAATCGTGCATACTACCGTTATACTACATCCCGATGCGACAGCCGATAGCCGCCGCCTGCTACCTTGAAATAGTAGCAGATTTCGGCGAATCAGCAACGGAAGGAGGGCGGCCCTGAATCCTCAAATTCCGTGTCGCTTAAGGTCCTCAACGAGTTCTTTGACATCCCTTGAGAGTTTGCTTGGAAGGTCAATTCCTATTTTGATAAGGATATCGCCTCGCCGGTTTCTCTCAATGGGCACTCCCCTGCCGCGAAGACGAAGCACCTCGCCGTGGCGAATACCCTCCGGAATCTTCAGAGTCACCGGGCCGTCAAGCGTTTGAACGACATATTCGTCGCCAAGAAGCGCGCTTGAGAGTTTAACCGGGAGGTCCATAAGAAGATTGCTTCCCTCGCGCCGAAACAGGTGATGCTTTGCGACGTGAATCTTGACATAGAGGTCGCCCGTCGAGCCGCCGCGAATCGCCTCCCCATGGCCTGCCAGCCGAATCACTTCCCCGTCGTCAATACCGGCTGGTATGCGGACGCTGACCTCCTGCTGCTTTCGGACTACGCCCGTTCCGTGACAAGCCGCGCATCGCTCCGAGGGAATTTGCCCTTTCCCCTCGCAGGCATCGCAGGGCTTGGTGGTCTGTATTTGCCCGAAAATTGAGCGGCGAGTCTCTCGGATTTTCCCCTTACCGTTACAGCTCTCGCAGGCCCGAAGCGTGGTCCCCGGGCGGGCTCCGCTTGCCTTACAGGTATCGCAGACCGATGTTTTATTAAGCAGAATGCTTCGCTCGGTGCCAAAAACGCTTTCGGCGAAGGGCAGCTCCACATCAATGGAGATGTCTCGGCCGCGCCGCACCCGCGCTCGCGCTCCGCCAAAAAAATCGCCGAAAATGTCCCCGAGGTCAAATTCAAAGCCGTTTGCGCCTCCCGGGAAGCCCTGTCCGGCGGCGAAATTCGTGAAATCAAACCCTTCAAACCCCTCCCCCGCCCCCCCGCCCGCAAAACCGCCTGAGAAGCCGCGCCCGTACGCGTCGTACTCCGCCCGCTTCTTTTCGTCGGAAAGTACGCTGTATGCCTCGTTGACTTCCTTGAACTTTGCTTCATCGCCTCCCTTTTTGTCGGGGTGATATTTATGAGCGAGGTTTCTGAAAGCCCGCTTGATATCCTCTTTGGAGGCCTTTCGCTCTATTCCGAGCACTTCATAATAGTCTTTTGCCATATTTAATTTACCGTTATACCCTGAGTGACCAATGTAGATAGTGTAAAGAGTTGTACGTAATATGCAAGCGCAAACGCTCCTGTGGAAAACCTCTCCCTCGCCACCCCGTGCTATACTCCGACAGGAGAAAGGTTCTCCACGAGTCTAAGCCGAAGAAAGGCGACTTTTTATGAAGAATACTGAATCAGTCATCCGATCAGGAAGAGGAAACGGACATCCATCACATGCATATGATAGAGCGACCCTCCGGAGGATATTCGGCCGGCGCGCCACATTTCAGGAATGGACTACTTTTGGCGACGCTCTGATAAAGCGCGAGAAGAAGCTCTCATGCGACTCCAGTGAGATCGCTCCTTTCCCATCGGCACCTCGACCGTTCTCGACCGAGGTGCCTTTTCTTTTCTCTTTTGGACTAAACGCTATACCCGCCCGAACGACGGTTCAGTCGGACGGGCGCTAAACGCTCTCTTATTTTGTTTCCGCATCGCGAATCGGTCCCTCAGGTCCTTTTTCATCCTTCGGAGGTTCCGTGTTCGGAGTTCCCGGCTGGCTCTTCTGGTAAAGCGCTTGTCCAACCTTCTGCATCTCCTGCGAAAGTGCCTCGGTTGCGGCTTTAATGGCGCCGATGTCGGAACCCTCGTTCGCCTTCTTAAGAGCGGAGAGCCCCTCCTCAACCGCTTTTGCCGAATCGGCGGAAACTTTGTCCTTGTTGTCCTTGAGTGTCCTCTCCGCGGTGTAGATAAGCTGCTCCGCGAGATTTCTCACCTCCACAAGCTCGCGCTTTTTGGCGTCTTCATCTTTGTGCGCGTCGGCCTCTTTCGTCATTCTCTCAATTTCTTCTTTTGACAGGCCGGAGCGCGCTTCAATGCGGATGGACTGTTCCTTAGCAGTCGCCTTGTCTTTGGCCTTCACCGCGAGGATGCCGTTTGCATCAATGTCAAAAGTTACCTCAACCTGCGGAATGCCGCGGGGAGCCGGAGGCAGCCCGTCAAGAATAAACCTACCCAGCGACTTGTTGTCGGAAACCATCGGGCGTTCCCCTTGCACGATGTGAATCTCCACGCTGGTTTGACTGTCTGCCGCAGTTGAAAAGACCTGCGAGCGTGCCGTTGGAATAGTCGTGTTCTTTTCAATGAGCTTCGTCGCGACGCCGCCCAGCGTCTCAATTCCGAGCGAGAGAGGA
>CAYHPP010000065.1:0-1078 GCA_964358745.1 uncultured Candidatus Saccharibacteria bacterium
GGCAAAGAAACGGAAGTATACGCCGGAATTGCCAGTACCATCACTATACCAACCCCTCCCCGCCCGACAATCATCATTACCTGTCGAACACTCTATGCGCGCCAAATCGGCTGTGACGCCGGGTTCTCTCCCATAGAGCGCTGGAAAACCGTCCCGGCACCGCCAGCGGGCCTCATATTCGATTGGCGATGGTTCTACGAACAGCCGAGTCAGCACCGCTTGAAGCTTGTTGCTCCAAGACACGACCGTTGCTGGCTCTGTTCCCACACGAACTCCATCCTCCGCGAGCTCTTCTCTGAAGCGCTCGTGACAATGTTTCTCGAGGAATGTGTAGAGGACGAGCCGCTGGGGAAACGGTTGCGCGACCGGTTCCTGCTTATGTTCTGACCACAGAAACCCTCGCCGCCGGCACGATGCCGGCGGCTCTTTTTGAAATATGTTACCATTCTTGCATGAACGATCTCACACACAAAAAGTGTATTCCCTGCCAAGGCGGCATGCCGCATCTCATGGCGGATGAAATTGAAACGCTTCGAAAAGAAGTGCCACAGTGGGAGGTTAAGGACTGGCACGAACTCAAGCGTCGGTTCTCATGTAAGAACTTCGCGGAGGCCCTACTTTTTGTAAACAAGGTCGGCGCGCTCGCCGAAAGCGAGGGGCACCATCCTGACATTAAATTCGGCTGGGGCTATGTAGAAATAACAACCTTCACCCACGCCGCAGACGGCCTCACCGAAAACGATTTTATCCTGGCGACAAAGATAGATAGGCATTAGGCGCTAGGCTTTAGGCCATCACCCATTATAGATACAAGCACGACAAACTCTCCCTTCACTTTCTCTGGATTATTTCTGAGATACTCCAAAAGCTCCGCGGCGGTGCCGCTTTTTACTTCTTCGTGTATTTTCGTGAGTTCGCGGCAAACAGTTACCCGTTTCTCCGGCGCGTGTTGTCGGAGCGACTCCAAAGTCTTCAGTATCCGGTGCGGGGATTCGTAAAAAACCACGGCTCGCGACGATGCCGCAATTTCTTTGAACAAAGTCTCCCTACCCTTCTTGTGCGGTAGAAAGCCAAGAAA
>CAYHPP010000065.1:1178-4705 GCA_964358745.1 uncultured Candidatus Saccharibacteria bacterium
CAATTTCTTTGAACAAAGTCTCCCTACCCTTCTTGTGCGGTAGAAAGCCAAGAAACAAAAATCTGACGAGCGGCACTCCGGCGACGGAAATCGCCGCGGCGAGGGCCGATGCGCCTGGTATCGCCTCAATTTTTGCCTCGGGCAATGCTTCTCTCACACGAGCCACGATACATGAACCCGGGTCGGAAATCCCAGGCGTCCCCGCGTCAGAAGCGAGCGCCACATTCTTCCCTTCCTCGAGCCACGCAATTACTTTCTCCGCCGTGACTCCGCTCTGTTGCTCGTTGTAAGGGACAAGCTGTTTACCAGTAATCTCGTATCGCTCGAGTAATCTCTTTGTCACTCGCGTATCCTCGCACAAAATCACATCCACATCTCTCAAAATCCGAAGCGCCCGGAGAGTGATGTCCTCCAGGTTCCCAATTGGCGTCCCAACGATATACAGTATGCCGGCTTTCATGTTACGTTCTCTTGATGAAAGAAACCATCTGCCTCACAACCTGCCGCCAGTGTGTTGGCTTGGTAAACGAATGATCGGCGCCCTTAATCAACACAAATTCTTTCGGTCGGTTGGCCATCTTAAAAAGAGCGTATCCCTCTCGATCCCACGGAATAGAGTCTTTCTCACCGTGAATGATGAGAAGGGGGCGCTTGTAGCGCTTGATGGCGTCCGGAATATCAAGGGAGAAAAATTCGTCGTAAAACCCTTTCTTTATTCTCCTGCCGTCCGCCCAACTCCCCGGACGGCGGTACACTATATACCCTCTTGTCCAAAATCCCCGAACCTCCCTATCGGTGAAATCATAGCGCACCGCGTTCTTGAGGTCGGAAACCGCACCGGTGAGAATAATTTTATCAACTCTTTTGTCGGATTGTGCATATAACGAAACATCAATCGCACCGGTAGAGTGGCCGGCTAAGACCAGTTTCTTGAAAGAATAATTCCTAAAGAGAAAATCTACTGCCGAACGAATATCGCTAACTTCACGACTCATCAGCTTATCCTCAAATCTGCCTCCAGATGGCGGGGTGTGGCTGAAATTGAATCGCAGCACGAGAAATCCTTCTCGGCAAAGCGCGGGACCGATCCGCCGGCTGGTGCGCCCTTCACTACTTGACGGGAATCCATGGCAGAAGACAACAGCTGTATCAAACCGCTTCGGAATATGAACGAACCCCCGCAAAACGAGCCCTCTCTTATTCTTGAACGATATTTTCCTAACCATTACAGATTCTTATTCTAATGTTCTCAAGAACTTCAGAATATACTCGGCGCGAGCCGTAAGTTTGTGGCGAATGGAAACACTATCAGAGCGTTTTAACACCAATCCCGCAATGGCGAGACGGCGCAAGTGGTCAGCTGCGGTTTTGTAATTGATGTTGAGCAATGTGGCAACTTCTTCCACCGATATCTCGGGACTTTTCTTTAACAATTCCAGCATCTGAATCCTGCGATGGTTGGAAAATCCTCACACTAATCGCTCAAGCGTCCGATAACTCTTTCCTTTATTCCCTTTCTCCATAATAGATTTGACTATATTCTGATGTTCTCAAGAATATCAGAATATAGATGTATGGCAAGAGAATGTTTTAGGAAGAGAGCTGCGCGCCATTATTGATGCTTGACCCCACCCGCAAACGGATTACAATTGACTCATAAATATCAGTTGCCATTATCAAATAATTCACCACATATGACTATTGAAAAGGTACGGACGGGGGGCCAAACGCCCAAAGACATGATAAATAAATTGGAACAAGCACGCCTTGAATCGGAAAAGAAAGCCGCGGAACAAAAGCAAAAACGAGCCGAGGAGCTTGAGGTATTGACCAAAGAAGCGACAGACATGGCGACCAGAAATTACCGGCTTGACCAAGCAACTCGCGCCGACATGAGTCGCCGTCGTCAATGGACCGCACAAGGAAAAGATGATGAGGGCCATACACAAGCAGAATCTAGTGAACATGAACGGACGGCCCTCGGAAATTTTAATGAGCTTTCACGAGTTATTTACGAGCAAGAAAGTGTTGATCATAATCTTGAACAAAAGATACGGGAAACTGAATTGATTTTAGAAAGTCATCCCGATGTAAAACCTGTATTAGTTGAAGCGAGAACCGAATTGGAAAAGCTGCGGCAAGCAATAGCTGATAAAAAAGCCGAGCTGGAAAAAGGGCGCCAGTCAGCCGGTATAAAAGTCCGGGACATAAAAAAGAAATGGGAGCAATTTGGAGGAGAGCAGAAAAAAGCGGCGGAAAACCCGGATGCATTCGCGGCGGAGCAGGTGCTCAAAGCGCAAGAACTTGTCGGAACCCCATTAGAAATTAAGCCAGAAGAGCTAAAAAGCGCTGTAACCGAAGAAGCGCGCAGACGACACAAAGAGAAAGTTGAGAAACAAGAAAGCGAAATGGAAACCGCGGAAATGAAAGTTATTAATGAAGTTACGGAGGAACTCAAGACCGCGGAAACGGAAATGATGAACGACTTAAACGCCCAGGCCGCCTTCCTTAATGGAGAAACCCCCGAGGGAAAAGAGTTTCTGACTCAATTTGAGCAGAAAAAGCGGAGATTTGAAACTCTCCAAAATAAGACCTTTTGGTTTAATGAGGCGCAACGAGAGAAAGCGCGGGACGCGGAACTGACTCGTTTGGCAGATGAGATAAAAGGCGGGGAGGTCCAAGTTGCCTCAAAACTTGAGTCCGTGAATGAAAAACTTGCTGGCTTACTCAGGAAGGCTTGGCATGGGCAAGAAAGGGAAGTATCCGAATTGCCTGCGTATAGTCACCCATACGAGGACACGGGGAAGAAAATGAAAAATGTTATCATGGGGGCTGAAAGGCCTCACGGGTGGGGAGGTGAACCAAGTAGCCCAATGTACTGGAACAATCAGGAAAGGCGGGAGCGGGTCAAGGTTGCGCGAGAGACATTGAGGAAACGGGGTCATGAGTTACAGAACAAGATTATGCCAAGATTCGAGGAGGTCCAAAAACTCTTGAGAGAAAAAATAAAACTCCTGAATAATATAAGGTGGTACGCGAGCAAATAATAGATTATGGCGAAGTAAGTTTATCCGCGACTTTGTTGGTCTCGCCTGCTCCCATAGTGATAATCACGCCGCTCCCGCCGGCCAAAGCCGCGGATTTCTTGGCCGCTTCGGCAAAGGTGGCAACAAAACGCGCCGATTGGCCTTTCTTTCTTATTTCGGCGACAACCATTTCCGAACTGATGTCGCCCGGGTCCTTTTCGCGGGCAGGATAAATCGGTAATAGAATTACCTCATGGGCATCTTTAAAACATTTGCCAAATTCTTTAAGATGGCCTTTTGTCCTACTATACAGATGCGGCTGAAACACCACGACAATTTTTTGTGTGGAAAATAACTCGCGCGCGCCGGCCAAAGTTGCCTCAATTTCCGTCGGGTGGTGGCCGTAGTCGTCATAAACAAGCGCGCCGTTTTTGGCCTTGCCGCGAAACTCAAAGCGCCGCCATGTTCCCTGAAATTCCGAAAGCGATTTTTGTGCCACCT
>CAYHPP010000066.1:0-4699 GCA_964358745.1 uncultured Candidatus Saccharibacteria bacterium
AGAGATTATCGCGATGAATCGCCTTCCAGGCGCGCGCGCCGCGCTGTTTTGCCCCTGCAACCTTGACCTCGTCAAGGCCTCGCGCGACCACAACGACAGTAACATCTTCGCCATCGGCGCGCGTTTTTGCACTCCGGAGGAAGCGCGGAAAGGAATCAAGGTCTGGCTTGAGACGCCGTTTTCAAATGAGGAGCGGCACATTCGCCGTCTGCAGAAGATAGAGGCTTTAGGCGCTAGGCCTTAGGCTCTAGGAAATCCGAATATCTTTCTTTACCTACTGCCTAGAGCCTAGTATCCTAGAGCCTATGACTCACATCGTCCCCGCCATTCTGCCAAAGGATTTCAAAGAGATTGTCGCGAAGCTCGAACTTATCAGAGGCGCCGCTGATGCCGTGCAGATTGACGTCGCCGATGGAAAGTTCGCGCCGAATAAGACGTGGCCGTACACAGGCGATACGGGCGAGTTCGCGCTCATGCAAAAAGAGAAGGAGGGGTTTCCATTTTGGGAGGATTTTGATTTTGAATTCGACCTCATGGTTGCAAAGCCGCAGGAAGTCGTTGCCGATTTTGTGCGCTTAGGAGCGAGCCGTTGTATCGTTCACATCGAGAGTATCGAGCCGGACACGCTTTCTGACCTCATACAAGAATGGAAACACTCGGTTGACATAGGACTCGCGCTCAAACCCTCCACGCCTCTTTCTCTCCTTGAAACCTTTCTGCACGAGGTGGAGTTCGTACAGTGCATGGGCAATGACCGTATCTCGTTTCAAGGAGTCTCTCTTGACGAAAGACCGGTACTTTCAAAAATATCCGCGCTTCGCAAAAAGCATCCGCGCCTTACCATATCGGCTGATATCGGTGTGAACTTTGAAACAGCCCCCCGGCTCATTGCGGCAGGGGCAAATCATCTCGTGGTTGGGTCCGCGATATTCAAAAGCGCGAATCCGGCAGATTCACTGCGTCAACTTGAAGCGCTGTTCTCCCAAAATAGTGGAAAATGATATACTTTCGTTACGACAAACGACTAATGTTTCCTCATGCCTGCTCAAAAGAAATCAACGGCCGATAGTTCGCTCTCCGACGCGCATCTGACTGACGCACAGATTAAAGCGCTCGCGATGAAAGCGAATGAGATTCGTATCACGCTTGTTGAGGGGCTTGTTGAAGCCGGCTCGGGGCACACCGCGGGGCCGCTTGGCATGGCGGACATTTTTGCCTATCTCTACTTTCACGAACTTCACCACGACTCTGCGCGTCCCGACTGGCCGGAACGCGACCGGCTCGTTCTCTCAAACGGCCACATCTGCCCGGTGTTGTATGCGACAATGGCGCATGCCGGATACTTTGGCAAAGATGGCGTGGAGAAATACAAAAAAGGTCTCCGAAAATTTGGCACGCCGTTTCAAGGTCATCCCCATCGGGATTTTATGCCGGCACTTGAGACTTCCTCCGGGCCGCTTGGCTCTGGTTTGTCGCAAGCAGTCGGAATGGCGCTCGCGGAGCGGATTGACGGCGGCCGTTCTTACAAGAAATGGTTCTATTGCCTCATGTCAGACGGTGAGCTTGACGCTGGCAACAGCTGGGAGGGCGCGATGCTCGCGGGAAAGGAAAAGTTAGGAAATCTCATCGCGATTGTTGACCGCAACAACATCCAGATTGACGGCTTCACCGAGGATGTAATGCCGCTTGAGCCGCTTTCGGATAAATGGCAGGCGTTCAACTGGCACGTTGTTGAGATAAATGGGCACGATTTTTCCGACATTCATCGGGCAGTGGGTGAGGCCAAAGCGGAGTTTGATAAGCCCTCGGTCATTATCGCGAACACGATTCCCGGCAAGGGCGTTCCCGAGTTTGAGCGCAAATACGAGTGGCATGGGAAGCCCCCCAATAAAGAGGAGGGGGAGAGGGCTTTAGCCGCGCTACGGACGTTAGGGGAGAAAATCAAGAATGGAGAGCAGAAAAACTCTAAACTCTAAACTCTAATCAAGTTCAAAATTCAAGAATCAAAATGCAAAATGACAATGTAAAATCAGGAAGTTATAGGAAAAGATATTGGTTGTGGGGAGGAGTAATTACAGTAATTTTTTTAACGATTATGCCTTTTGTGACTGGGTACATTTTATCATTCCAATTTCTTATTCATGGAGATGGATTCTTTAACAAAACAACATCATTTGAGAATATTTTAATTTTCGCTTTCTTAATTCCAGAATGGTTTGTCGTCGGTTCAGTTGTTGGTTGGCTTTACGGAAGGATTAAAAATCGTAGGTATCTTTCTTCTGGGAGATAAAACCTAGAAGCTGAAAACTATATTCATGCTTAACCCAACTCAAAAACTAAATCCAAAAATATTCGACGCCAATGTGGAGCAGGTACCGATTCGGAAAGGTTTTGGAGAAGGACTACTCATCGCGGGGGAGGCGGACCCTCGTGTGGTGGGGCTCTGCGCGGACTTGACCGAGTCCACCCAGATGCATTTGTTTAAAAATAAATTTCCGGAGAGATTTGTGGAGATTGGTGTCGCGGAACAGAACTTGGTGACGGTCGCAAGCGGAATGGCAGCGATGGGGAAAATTCCTTTTTGCACTTCATACGCCATGTTTAGTCCTGGTCGGAATTGGGAGCAGATTCGCACCACCATTTGCTACAACAACCGGCCGGTAAAAATTGCCGGCAGTCATGCGGGAGTTTCTGTTGGACCCGACGGCGGCACGCATCAGGCGATAGAAGACATTGCGCTTATGCGGGTGATTCCGAGGATGGTAGTGATTTCACCTTGTGATGCGATTGAGGCCAGGAAAGCGACAATAGCTGCCGCAAAAACCGACACTCCTGTTTATATTCGTCTCGCTCGCGAGAAGACACCGATTATCACGACGGAGGAGACGCCGTTTGAAATTGGCAAAGCTTCAACCTTCTTCGAATCGCAGATTAACGCGGATGCGGAAGATGCGGATAAACGCGGATTAGAGATCAGCGTGAATCCGCGCAGCAATCAGCGTAAATCAGCGTCCGTGGGGATTGTAGCGACGGGGGCGCTTGTGCATAAGGCGCTTGTCGCGGCAAAGGAGCTTGAAGAAAAGGAAGGAATTGCGGCAAAAGTTCTCAATCTATCAACCATCAAACCGATTGATGAAGAAGCCATCGTGTCGCTGGCCGAGGAAACCGGCGCGCTGGTAACTGTTGAGGAGCACCAGATTACAGGCGGAATGGGAAGCGCCGTTGCGGAGGTGCTCGCTCGCCGCCGCCCGACGCCAGTGGAGTTTGTCGGGGTGAAAGACCAGTTTGGCCAGTCGGGAAAGCCGGAAGAGCTCTTGGAGCACTACGGTATGGGCATCGGACACATTAAAGAAGCAGCTAGAAAAGTGCTCTTAGGTGTTAAACACCTCAAAGATTGAGGTGTTTAACACCTAAGACAGTCTTGCTGGCTTGTAATCTGCCGGCGTTGACGCAAGGAGGGATTCAAGTTCTTCGCGGGTGAGGAGTCCTTTTTGCGCTCCGATTTGCTGGACAACATAGGCGGAGTTAATGGGCGCCCACCGGAGAGCCTCTTTTACCGTTTTCCCGAGAATGCGGGCCGCGGTGAAAGTGGACGCAAACGCGTCTCCCGCTCCCGTGCGGCTTAGAGGAGGTTTCGGGTCAGGGTACATCGGCTGGAACCAGTACTCGTCCCGCTCTCCGTCATAGGCGTAGGCGCCCTTAGGCCCGTCGGTGATACAGACGGTTTGGGGACCAAGTTTATGCAATTCGGCAAGTAATTTTTTCGCATCTCCCTCCTCGCGTCCAAGAATCCGCCCCGCTTCCTCTTTGTTGCAGAAAAAGAGACTCGTTCTGGCATAGAGTTTCGCCAACCTCTTTGTGCCGAGCTTCCCGCCCGACTGAACGCCTTCAGCCGTTCGGGCGGGCATTTGAAATGTTCCGGGCTGAAAGGCAAGCTTCACCTCCGGATGCTGCTCAAGATATGAAGCAAGCTCATCATGGTATCCTTCCGAACTGCCTCCGAGCGAAGAAAGATAGAGCCACTTCGGCGCAGGCGCGATATCCGGCAGGCGGTAGTCATATTTTTCATGTTTGACCAAAATCGTGCGCTCGGCTTCAAACCAGAGGACATAATGATAGTTCGTTTTCGCTCCCTTGTGAGTGGTGACGTAATGAGTATCCACTCCTTCTTTTTTAAGCACTGCCGCGCATTCCCGCCCGTTGTCATCATCGCCGATGTTTGAGACAAGACCGGAAGAGAGGCCAAGCCGCGCCACGGAAACCGCGGCATTCGGCGAGTTGCCCACCGCGCGCACCACCTCCACGAATTCGTAGGGAATTTTATCGCCGAACCGGACACAGAGCTCGCACGCGTCGCTATCTATCTTGCAGTGAACATGCGCGTCCGTGATGCGGATAAAAGCATCTGTCGTGATATCGCCGATAGCGAGGAAATCAAGTCTTTCCATTGACGAAGATTATACTCCCGGTTGCGCATTATGCACAGGCGCCCGTCCCGCTTGGAGCGAAGTGGTGTATAATAGGGGGATGAACTTTTCCATAAAGCTAAAGCTATGGGCTTCTTATCGCAGCTCCGCTGACTCTATGCATGCTAAAATTACCGCAATGAAAAAGTTTCTTATTTTTGGTATTTTCTTCGCTGTCTTTCTTTTGCCGGCGGTGGCGAGCGCCGCCACGTCAATTTCTCAATATGGCATTA
>CAYHPP010000067.1:0-4663 GCA_964358745.1 uncultured Candidatus Saccharibacteria bacterium
GCTGCAGGGCGACCTCGGCGTCGTGCCTAAAGATCTGAAGGGGACGATTAACACTATTTTTGAATCAAGCAACGCGCTCACGACCATCGTCCAGGACTTCCTTGATATTTCCAGAATTGAGCAGGGAAGGATGAAATACGAGTTCACGGTATTTGACCTTTCCAATCTGGTGCAGAGTGTTGGGGAGGAACTCGCTCCCGTTGTTGAGCGAAAGGGGCTTCGCATTAAACTTGAAGTTGAACCGAGCGTCTTAGTACACGCGGATGCGGGCAAGGTGCGGCAGGTCGTCGCCAATCTCATAGACAATGCCGTTAAATACACTCGGGAGGGGCACATCACCGTCGTTCTCAAGCGGGAGGGGAATATGGCGCGGTTCACGGTCAAGGATACGGGAGTGGGTATCAAAGCGGAGACCCTGCCGAAGCTGTTCCAGAAATTCAGCCGCGCCGAGGATGCGAGCAAGGCAAATGTTCTTGGAACCGGTCTTGGACTGTATGTTGCGAAGAAGCTTCTTGAGGCGCAGGGCGGCACTATCTGGGCGGAATCAGATGGAGAAGGGAAGGGCGCGACATTTTCAGTGGAGCTGCCATTGAAAATGTAATCCTTAAACTCTAAATCTTCTATTAGCTGTTATGGCGTGGATAAGAAGTGGAGAAGATGTGCACAAGCAAGCGCAAACCTATAGTTAGAGGCATAGAATCAATCCTCGCCTGGGTGGTGGATTGATTTTTATTTTGATTTGAGGTGTAATAGATGCAGTAACAAACTGGGAAGCGATTCATTGATAAACATTGCCGCATCTCGACACCTGTAAGAGAAAGGAGTTTATGGCCATGCGTTTTCTTACGGTCGCCCGGGATTTCCTTGACCCGGCGACCTTTCCGATTGAAATGGTTGAACGCAAAGGGGTTGGGCATCCTGATTCGCTTGCCGACGCTCTTGCCAATGAGATATCTGTTGTCTTTTCCAGACATTGCCTCGAACGCTTCGGTCTCGTGCTGCATCACAATCTTGACAAACTCTATATCGGGGCGGGTCTCTTCAAGACCGACTTCGGTTCATGCGAGCGGCTGCAGCCGATTAGGGTGTGCACGAACGGTCGCATGTCAGACCGGTTTGGCGATGAGCGAATTGACCTTGAATCGTTGCAGAGAGAAGCGGTTGACCGGTATCTTTTCCGCGTACTTCCTTCTTTGAGTGCGGGAGATGTCGTGATGGTGCCGAATACCACGCAGCATCATCGGAATCCTTTTCGGTTCGCGCCCCGAGGTCGGGCTGACGTTCCTGACGTTGTCTCCCCGAGAGCAAACGATACCTCACTCTGCGTCTCCCACTGGCCGCCGACCATTACCGAGTCGCTGGTCTATCGGTTTGAGCGGTATTTCTGGAACGCGGAGGACGGTTTTGCTGTCCCTCGGTTCAAAGAGATTGGTCAAGACATCAAGGTCTTCGCGCTCCGCGAAGGGAAGGACGTTGAGGTAGTGCTGTCTGTTCCAACGTTGAGCAGACAGACCGTATCGCACAAGCACTATCTTGAATTGATACGGCATCATGAATTACAACTTACCATCTTGGGCAAGGAACTCACGGCTCACTGCGGATTGACCGTTTCAGTTCGGGTTAATCCCCAACGAAATCCGTATATGCTCGGCATCGGCAGTTGCATTGAGTGTGGAGAAGAAGGAATAGTTGGTCGGGGGGAACACCATGCTCGGGATTATCGCCGCTCATCGCGCCCATACCCAAGAGGCATGGGCCGGTAAAAATCCCGTGTATCACACAGGGCGGGTGCTCGGCTATCTCACTCTTAAACTTGCTCGCGCCGTCAGCATCGGGCTTCAGGTCAAGTGTTCTGTATCGGCAATGACGCGATGCGGCGGCTCGCTCATTCCACCTCGGTTTCTGCACGTATCCGTGAGCGACGCAGTGGAGCGAAGCGCCCTTGCGGCAATTGTTGAATCAGAGTTTCTGACGACAGAGTATGTCAGAGAGATTCTCGAATTCCGGCCGTGGCTTATGGAATTGTAGAGCGTATCTTTCTCGCAGAGGTTCGGTTCAAAAAACCGCGCCTCTTTTCTTTTGCGAACTCACGGTTTCTTTGACAAGAGCAAGCAATTCTTCATGCAGTGTGCCGTTTGAGGCAATATTCCCTTTAATAGGACGGTCATAGCGCTGTTCATTGCCGAAGATGTCAGTCACCTTTCCGCCCGCTTCTTCAACCAGGACCTTCACCGCGGCGCTGTCGTTCGGTTTATCGCCCGGGAAGACTGTCCCAACAAACGCTCCAGCAGCAGTGAGCGCGCCCATATACGCGATTGAAATGTTGCTTATTCGTGCTCCCTTGTTCTTTAAGACGACTGCCAGTCTGGAAAAATCAAACGGCGCATCGTTCCAGTGCACCACGCTCAACAGTGAATGTTTGAAGGTGTTTCTTGAGGAGACCGTGATTTTCTTCCCGTTCATAAACGCGCCCACGCCTTTCTCCGCGACAAACATCCTGTCCATGAACGGGTCGTACACAACGCCGAGAATACTCTCGCCTCTGTACACCAGGGCGAGCGAAAAAGCGCAGACGGGGATACCGTGCGAAAACGGAATCGTTCCATCCAGTGGGTCACATACCCATACATATTCGCTCGCCTCTGAAAAATAGTCGCCTTCTTCGGAAAGCACACTGTAACCTCGGAATCTTTGCTTCACCGAATCTATCACTAGTTGGTTGATAACCAGGTCGGTTGCAGTGAGCGGTGTGTTGTCCTTCTTCCATCTGGTTTTCATTCCCAGCGTGAAATCCTTTCGGATGATAGTGCCCGCCTGTTCTGCAAGATGCATGGCAAACTTTTTATGGGTATTCATAGAAGATACGCTTAACGAGTAGATACACTTGACGAATGGTGCACACGAATTTTAGGAATGCGCATGCGAATGTGGGACACCCAGTCTACGACTATTCCACTGCGCTTGTGCGCAGGGTTATTCGGTGCAGGGAGGCAGGTCTCTCGCCCCCTGCGGTGAGCTTGTCGAATCCGCTGCGGTGCCGCTCTTAATCTTTACGCAAGAAAATCGCCTTGGCAACCGCGGAGGTGTGCCAAGGCGATGTGACGCGCGTTACTGCGGCGCGGCCGCAAGCGTGTCCACAAGCCACGAGAATTTTTCCTCCCCCTTTCGGATGATGGAGATGCCTCTGGCTGCGCAGAAAGCGATGGTCACTCTCGCGAGCTCCCGCAAGGACGCGAGAATCTCTCCCCGTGCTTCTTCCGGGGCGGCCGGCGCGCCTTTGTCAAGACGCCGGCCGGTGTACTCAATCTCAATCTGGTGGAGAAGCGGCGCTTCCGGCCTTTCCTTCACCGCGCACTGGTCAAGCGAAAAGCGGAACATCCGCCCTCTTGGGTCAGCGAGCCAGACCGACTTTTTGAATCTGAACAAGGCGCCGACATACTGCCAGCTTGGGTCCACGAGGCGGGCGAATTCGTCGAGCCCTCCCGTCCCGGAATACGCAAGCCCCGGCCGCTTCACTTCCGCGCGCTCAATAATGCCAAGCTCGGCATCAAGGAGCGTACTGCCGGTCTTTGAGACGAGAGTCGCATTGGCTCCTTGCAGAGTCGCCCGCGCGCCTTCCACACACTGCGCTCCCCGCTTCCATCCCCAGTAGCAGTTGCAGGTAGTCGTCGTGATGACGAAAGGATACGTTTTGTCCCTCAGTGCGGGTAGCTTCTCCAGTATGAGAGCGGCAAACGCGTCTTCTAGTTTTCCGTGTTCAAGCGTGAGCTTAACCTCAACGGCTTTTCCGCGAAGTTCTCGTTCCTTCCTGTCCTTGATGCCAAAGTGATTCGCGAACCACGTTCCCGCAAGGTCAAGCGCCTGCCCCTTCTTTGAGATGACCGGAATTGCTCCGAGCGCCGCGAGTTCGGCGGCGATTATCTCCGCCCGTCTCCTGCTCCGTCTGGCAAACTTTATCTCCACCCTAAAGAACCCTTCTTCACCTGTGGGGGAGAGCGGCGCCGCTTCGTTTTTCTCGGGAAGGAACAGGAAGAATTCGCAGGCGTGGTCCACCGTCACTCGGAAACTCTTTTTGGAGCCGCCAAAGTGCTCGCGGCGGTAGCGAACCAAAAAGTAGGGGCGGATAGATGGAAGACCGCTTGCCTCCTTCGCCCACAGGACGGCTTCCTTGAGTGGAAGCCATATGGGCGCGCTCTTTACCTTTTGGCCGTGCGCTCCGGTTGAACTGGTGCACAGGAATTTTCCTCTGAAGCCGGAGAGGCTTGGCGCGGGTGACGTCCTCATTCTCCGCTGTCGGGCGCGGAAACTGTCGTCAAATGTGCGCGTTTGGGGATCATCCATGAGATACATCGTCTTGACGCACTGTCTTCTGAAACGCCTCTCACGGAGGCCGTGTTTGTGAAGGAGGCAGAGCAGCGCCTCCCGATGCCGCTCGTGCAAGAGCAGCCGCTTCTCGAACCGCCGAGAATCTAAGGACTGCATATGTCCTCCTTTCTTGTCAAAGGTTTCTTCCCGAATGCGCCAGCGCATTCAGTGAGGATGCTGTATCCGTTTCTACAATAGTCCCCGACCGTCTTTTGTCAACCCGTTTTTGCAAAGATAGGCATTTTTGCTATGATAGCGCCGAGCTCTTTCACAAATGAATGTAGTGTTCCGGTGTAGC
>CAYHPP010000068.1:0-4642 GCA_964358745.1 uncultured Candidatus Saccharibacteria bacterium
CGATGGTAACGCACTCAAACGGCGGGCTCGTCGTCAAAGCCCTCCTCGCCCGCCTCGCCACTCTCAAAACTCTCGGTGAGAGTGACCTCATAGACAAAATTGACCGTGTCATTATGGTCGCGGCGCCGCAATTGGGCACGCCCTCCACGCTCGGCTCGATGCTTCACGGCGATGACGAGTATATTTTGGGCGGACTTTTCTTAAACAAACAAACGGCGCGAGTGTTTGCCGAGAACCTCCCGGGCGCGTACGCACTTTTACCTTCTCCGAAATATTTTGATGTTGTTTCCGATCCGGTGGTAACCTTTAGCGATGACATCGGGAATGCGGCGAATTTCGGCGCGTACGCGCCCGACATTTCTTCGTTCGCGGAACTAGGCCAATTTCTCCTCGCAGTTCTTGACGGTCGGAGCGACCCCGCCTTTGGCGACACGGCAACGCCAAACATCCTAAACCCCGCGCTTCTTTCTTCGGCCGAGGTTTTCCACGCGACAGCCGACACGTACGAATTTCCGCCACACATTTCTGTAACGGAAATTGCCGGGTGGGGCTTGGATACCACAAAGGCCATCCACTACGACGCCGCCCGCTCCTGCCCCATCTTCTGTGATTACGAATTGAAGAGAAAGAACGTGATGACAATGGAAGGAGATCAGGTGGTGGTTTATCCAAGCGCTATTATCTCAGGCAATGGTTACTTTCTTGATTTCGAGGCAAATAATCGCGGTTTACGAAGAAACAGGGAGCACAAAGACTTTATGGAAGTTGAATCTACACAGGAGCTAGTTAAAAATTTACTCACAGACGTTGATGTACTTCCGGATTTTATTTCTGTAGATAAACCAATCTCAAGTAACCCAAGACTATCATTATCTGTTTATTCCCCTGTCTCAATAGATGCCTACGATTCTTTCAACCTCCACACCGGCCTCATGCCAGCTCCGATCCCCGACTCCGACTTGGCCTTCTACGAAGAGCAAATTCCGAATAGTTACTATGAAGAATTCGGAGAAGGCAAAACCATCGGCCTGGATTCCCGCGACTCCTACCGCGTTGTGATGAACGGAACCGGTTATGGCACCTTTACTTTTGAGAAAGAGGAGAGAGTGGGTGATAGCGTCGGAACCACGACGACCTTTACCGATTTACCGGTTACGCCCATTACCGTTGCGGAAGTTGATGTGAGCCCAGAAGCGACAACGACCGTCGTCAAACTTGATACTGACGGCGATGGCGATTTTGATTACACTTTAGGGCCGAGCGACGAGTTTGACCCGATTCTTTTCCTAGAGTCTCTCAAATCCTTCGTGTTATCCCTTGATTTACCGCCTAAAATTGAAAAATTCATCATAAAGAAGATTGACAAGGTGATAAAAGACATTGAAAAGGGTAAAATTAAGAACGCCGAGAAGAAAATAAAAACCGCGATTAAGATTTTCTCCCACAAAAAAGGCCATCTCAAGAAAATTCCAGACGAGGAACTTAACGCTATCGTCACTATGCTTAACCAATTATTAGATTATTTGAAATAAACGTCATGAAAACGACGATTTTAAAGATTCTTGTATTTAGTGCGGGCTTCTTCGTAGTGGGGATTATTGCACTTTATCCTGACAGTTTTGGTATTTGCAGTGTGGGTGATCGAGAATGTATATATCCCTTAGCATTTAATCTTGGAGAGCCCCTGACATTCTTCACCATTTTGTTTATCCCAAGCGTTCTGTTGGTTCTTGCGTTTAGAGATTTGATTTATCAAACATGGAAAAAATTTGCCCTCGTGTATATCCCACTTGCCGCGATATTGATCGCTCTAGTTCCCGTAAATTGCGGCGGCGCTTACATCTCTTTCTTTTGTCTCAATAAGGAAAACACCTCTTGGCTCACCGCCGCCGGATTCCTCCTCATCACCCTCATCCTCCTCATCACCCAAAAACTCAAATCCAAGCGGCCCCCTCCATCACAAAATTAAATTTGCCCCTCGATGGATGAGTCATCAGGATCTAGTTGACAATAACTTGGCAATGAAATATAGGATAGTTTACCAATGCAGAAGAAAACAAAAACCTATAAAATAAAATCGGAGGTGTGGATTTGGCCGGGGGAGAAGGCGGCGTGGCATTTTGCGAGCGTGGATAAGAGGACGTCGGAGAAAATTATAAAAGCGCATGGGACGGCGAGCCGCGGCTGGGGGTCGCTTCCGGTCGTCGCGACAATCCTTCAATCTCATTCAGGACAAGTTGGCAAGACGAATTGGAAGACCTCAATCTTTCCAGACCGAAAATCCGGCACTTATCTTCTCCCCCTCAAAGCGGACGTGCGAAAGCGTGAAGGAATTCAGCGCGGCGATACCATCACCTTCGTCATCAAGGTTAGCGCATGACTTCATCCTAACTGACGCTCCCTCTATTTTCTAATCGCGCGAATTAGAAAATAGAATAGAGAGAGGCAAAGGATACCATGAGAATAGTTTGGTCCCGGGTTTGTGGTTGACACGCTCGCCCGCGCGATTTTCGCGCGGCGTCGCGTAACTTTTGCCGAGTGCGCGTGGTATACTTTTTGTATGTCAGAAGAACTCTCATCCGTTGTTAAGAAACTTCTCGCACCCGGCAAAGGAATTCTAGCCGCCGATGAAAGCGACTCAACCTGCGCCAAACGTTTTGACAAGTACGGCATAGAGAAAACGCCGGAGACACGGCGCGCGTGGCGTGAGCTTCTCTTCAGCACTCCCGGGATTGAAACGGGACTCTCCGGCGTGATTCTTTTTGATGAGACCATTCGGCAGAAAGCGAGCGATGGAACGCCTTTCGCAGCGTTTCTCGCGAAGCGCGGGATTCTTCCCGGCATCAAGGCTGACCAAAAGACCAGGCCTCTTTCAGGGTCTCCCGAGGAGGAAGTGACCAAAGGCCTTGAAGGATTATCCGCGCGGCTCTCCGAATATGCCACGCTTGGGGCGACATTCACCAAATGGCGCGCGGTGCTCCGTATCGGAGCGGGGCTCCCTACTGAAAAGTGCCTTGCAGAAAATGCCAAACGCATGGCCGAGTTCGCGAAGAAGAGTCAAGAAGCCGGACTCGTTCCGATTGTTGAGCCGGAGGTGCTCCTCGATGGCGCGCACACGCTCGCGCGAAGTGAAGAAGTGCTCACAAACGCGCTTCGCATTTTATTTGAAGAGGTTACGAAAGACGGCGTAGACCTTTCCGGCCTCGTCTTGAAATCCAGTATGGCGCTTCCGGGGAAAGAGTCGGGAGAAAAAGCGGCGCCGGAGCAGATTGCGGAGGCGACGCTTCGCGCGTTTTTCGCTGCCGTGCCGAGGGAAGTGCCGGGCATTGTGTTTCTTTCGGGCGGGCAGACGCCCGAAGAAGCGACCGTGCGCCTCTGTGCGACGGTGAAAGCGGCCGCAAAGCAAAACGCTCCGTGGCGCATCTCGTTTTCATTTTCGCGCGCGCTCCAAGACCCCGTGCTCAAAGAGTGGTCTGGCAAGAATGAACACGCCGCGTCTGCGCAAGAGATTTTCAAGAAGCGCGTGCGAGAGACGGCCCAAGCTTCCGAGGGGAAGCTTTAACCGCCAGCTATTAACTTTAATAACTACCGAGTTAGCACAGAAAGAGGGTCTTCTCTGTCATCCTCGCGGATGCGGGGATCCAGAATACGGCTTTATTTCAGCAACCTGGATTCCCGTTTTCACGGGAATGACAGTCAAAAGCGGAAAGCGCGTAAGTCCTAAGTTTGTAGTTTTCTATGGGATTACTTGATATTGCCACCAACGCCGCAAGGAAAGCCGGAGACATCGCGCTCCGGTATTTTGAAACATCGGTGCGCCGCGAAGTGAAAGCGGACAAGAGCTTCGTAACCGCGGCCGACACGGAGGCCGAGGCCGCTATCCTCGCGCATATCAAAAAGAGCTTTCCTGACCACAGCATTCTCTCCGAAGAGAGCGGCGCAGAAAAGCGGAATTCGCAATTCGAGTGGGTCATTGACCCGCTCGACGGTACGGCGAATTTCGTGAACGGCATTCCACTCTTTTCCGTTTCCATCGCCGTGCTCAAAGACGGCGCGGTGGACGCGGCCGTCATTTACCAGCCTGTGGGCGATTCGCTCTACGCGGCGGAGAAAGGGAAGGGGACGACATGGAACGGAAAAAAAGTGAAAGTTTCGGACGGCGGCGCCGAGCACGCCATGATTACCTTCGGCCCCGGGAAAAAAGAAAAAGAAAAACTGAATCGACTGCTTTCCGCGACCGAACAATTCGTCAAATCAAAGCGTTACCTCGGCTCCTGCGCGCTTGAACTCGCTTACGTTGCGCGCGGCGGCACCGAGGGCTTCATCTGCCTCGGGCTCAACAAATGGGACTACGCGGCGGGGGTGCTTCTCGTCTCCGAAGCCGGAGGAGTGATTACCGATTTTGACGGCGCTCCGTGGGTTTTCGGCTCAAGCGATTTTTTCATCGCTTCAAACGGCACAGTTCACGGCGATCTTCTCAAACTTGTCGCCTCGTTTTCACAATAATATGACTTACACGTTTGACACTTCGGACTCTGTTTCCTTTCTGTCATTCCCGCGGAGGCGGGAATCCAGGGCCTTATGCCATAACTCTGGATTCCCATTTTCATAGTAGATACGCTTAACGAATGGCGCATGCGAA
>CAYHPP010000069.1:0-4569 GCA_964358745.1 uncultured Candidatus Saccharibacteria bacterium
TCTGGATCCCCGCCTTCGCGAGGATGACACAAAACATAGTCGCTCCGCTCCTTGTTTTGTGTCACTTCGCCACCGCCACCGACGCATCAAAGGCAATGGAGAGAAGCTTTGAAACGCTGGCTCGGTCCATCGTAACTCCGTAAATAACGCCCGCGCGGGACATCGTTTCCCTGTTGTGGGTGATGAGGATAAGCTGGGAACACTTTGCGAGACTTTCAATCATGTCGCCGTATTTCTTGGAATTGGCCTCGTCAAGCGCGGCATCGGTCTCATCAAGAATGATAAATGGAGGCGGCTTCACCTGAGACATGGCAAAAATGAGGGCGATGGAGGTAAGCGCCCTTTCGCCGCCGGAAAGCATCATAAGAGATTTGATTTTCTTCCTCGGCAGGTTTACTTCAATGTCAATACCGGTTTCCTGCTCCGCCTCCTCGCGCGCGGCAAGGGTGTGCGCCTCATCGCTCAAAAGCGCCTCGTCCTGCGCCTCATCTTCAAGACGGACTTTTCTTTCGGGTTTCCGCACCGCGAGCCGCGCGGTGCCGCCGCCAAACATGAGCGTGAAAAACTTCTCAAACTCGGCGTTTATCTTCTCAATGCCGCTTCCAAACTCCTCGTCAAGTCTCGCCTCAAGTTCGGCGATAAGCTCGGAAAGTGTTTCCGCGCTCTTTTCAAGATCGGCAAGCTCGCGCGAAAGGAACGCATCGCGCTCGGAGACCTCTTGAAATTCCTTGAGCACCTCCGCGCCGCTTCCCCCACCCGCATCTTCAATGCGAATTTTAAGTTTCTCTATCTTCCTCCGCCGTTCTTCCTGCTGTGCCCTATTCGCCTCCAGTTGGTTGGAACCGGTATGCGAAGCGCCGCTCGCTTCCGCCTTGTCATAGTCAGCAATCTCCCTCCCGACGAGAAGCGCGCCTTCGGCAAGCTCTCGCTTGAAATCTACGAGAAGGTGCTCAAGTTCATGCGCGCGGACGCGAAGCGCGCCAAGTACCCCATGCAGCTCGTTTTGGCGCGCCATGACGCGAAGCATATCCTTCTCGGCATCGCGGCTCGAATCTTTTTCTTTGTCAATCTCGGCGCGAAGTTCTCTTTCTTCTTCCTCCGCCGCTCGTTCGGCGCGTTGAACCTCTTCAAGCCTTTCTTCAAGCCCCCCTTTCTTTTTCATGAGCGCTTCAATTTCCTCCGTGACATTCTCCGGCCCGGTCGTCTTTTTCTTCCGGTGCCGATCTAGAAAAGCGCGCATGACTTCCTTAATTCTCCCTATCGTTGCCAGGAGTACGTCTATGTTCGGCTCTTCGTCCTCCCCGGAAACCTCCTCAATCTGGCGCACCAGCCCTTCAACCTCCGATAGCGGAATGAGAACGCTTCCTTGCTGCCCCGCCTCTCTCATGTCCCGCAGGCGTTCCACTCCGGCGATCTCCCCCTCAAGCCGCCCCACGTCTCGGGACAGGGCATCCCGCTCGCTTCGTAAGTTGCCAAGTTTCCGCTCAATCGCGATGACTGCCTTCGTCTTTTCGTCTTTGCCGCGCGAATCTTCAAGAATCTTTCGCGCCGTCGCGAGTTTGTGCTCAAGCTCCGCGAGTTCCGATTTCGGGGCGCGCTCGGCTTCCGCGATTTTTTGCTTAGAGAAGGTGATATAGGCGTGCTCGCGCGAGAGGTACTCGCGGTAGAGATCTCGAAGTTCCTCCCGCAGCTGTTTTGTCCGTTCTATCTTCTCCACCTGCTTTTTGAGGAATGAAATGTGCGGCGCAATTTCCCGGCGAAGAGAGGCGACCTGCTTCATGTTTTCCGCGGTCTTTTCAAGTTTGCGTTCTGATTCCTCGCGTTTCCACTGGTAAATCTTCAGGCCAAGCGCATCTTCAATCATTTCACGGCGCTCGTGCATGTTCGCGCTTAAGATTCGGTCCGCTTCTCCCTGTGAGATAATGTGGTGCCCGGAAGCCCCGATGTGCGCTCCAGAAAGCAGCTCCACGATGTCGCGGAGCCGTACCACCGAACCGTTCAAGAGGTACTCGCTTGATGCGTCGCGGTAAATGACGCGTTCAATCGCAACCTCATCAACGTCAAAATTAAGGAGCCGCTTGCGGTTGTCAAAGAGAAGCTTTACGGAGGCGCGGTTTGAGCGCGGAAGCTCTCCCGAGCCGTTCCAGATGAGGTCATCGGTGCGCTTTCCCCGCATGCTCTTGATGGATTGCTCGCCTAAAACGAAACGGAACGCTTCCGCAATGTTTGATTTGCCGCTCCCGTTCGGGCCCACGATCGCGGTAATCGGCGCATTGAAAGAGAGCTCGGTTTTCTTCGCGAACGACTTAAAGCCGGAAAGTTCGAGAGATTTCAGATACATGGGAAGCAGTAAGTAGAACGTAGATGGTAGATGGTAGAAAAAGGAGGAATTCTTAGTTTGCCGTAATAGTTGAAAGTATCATAACAGTTTTGCGGACAACAAAAAAGCGAGCGTTGTCTCCAAGAAACCGCTCATGTGGGCGCTGCTGTAAATGGATGTAGTCTTGCAAAAAAAGCAGAGGCGGCTATAGTAATCCGTAGAGCACGGTTTCATGTGGGTAAATGCACTGTACCCGTTTAAAACTGCTTCCCCTCGTGCTTCTAGGTCGCCCAAGGACCTATGGATTGTGGGAAACAGTTAAGGTGCTAGAGTCCGTTGGCCAAAAACCGACGGACTTAACTTTGTTAATGCTCTGCCAAACTCCGCGAAGATGCTTTGCAAACCAGTTGAAAACCGTTATTATGCATAGTATATGAACCAAGGTAGCGCACTCGAGTATAAACGCCATACGCTTGCTCACCTTCTGGCGCAAGCGGTTTTAGAACATCACCCGGAGGCGAAGCTCACCCTCGGCCCCGCGATAGAGAACGGTTTCTACTACGACATTGATTTCGGGGCAGATACGATTACCGATGCAGACCTCCCGACAATAGAAAAAACGATGCGGAGGAATCTCCCCAGCTGGGAGATGTTTGAGAAGATTGAAGTCTCTCCCGCACAGGCCAAGAAAATCTTCGCCGGAAATTCCTACAAGCTCGAACTTATTGATGAGATCGTTTCTAAAGGCGAACCAATCACCCTGTACTACTCCGGCTCTGCAAGGTCCATTCCTTCCCTTGCCGATTTGTTAAGGATTAAGGATAAAGGATTAAGGATTGGATTTGTAGATCTCTGCCGTGGCGGACACAGCGAGCACCCACACAAAGATATCAAAGATGGCTCGTGGAAGCTTGACCGTATTGCCGGCGCCTACTGGCGCGGAAACGAGAAAAACAAAATGCTCACGCGCATCTATGGACTTGCCTTCAACACCGCGAAAGAACTTGAGGAATACGAGAAACAGACGGCCGAGGCCGAAAAGCGCGACCACCGAAAACTGGGGAAAGAGCTCCGAATTTTTACGTTTGATGACGACGTTGGGCCGGGATTGCCGCTCTGGCTTCCAAACGGAACCGTTATGATTGACGAGCTGGAAGCGCTCGCGAAAGAAAAAGAACGCCAACAAGGATACAGGCGGGTTCGCACGCCGCATATCGCGAAAGAATCGCTCTATCTTCAAAGCGGCCATCTTCCCTATTATGCGGATTCAATGTATCCGCCAATGGAATATGAAGGCGGCAAGTATTACCTCAAGGCGATGAATTGCCCGCACCACCATAAGATCTACCTTGCCGAGCCCCGAAGTTATCGAGACCTTCCCCTCCGTCTTGCGGAATACGGTACCTGCTACCGACAGGAAAAATCGGGTGAGCTCTTTGGGCTCATGCGCGTTCGTTCCATGCAAATGAATGACGCGCATATCTATTGCACCGAAGAGCAGTTCTCCGACGAGTTCAAAAAAGTGAGCGATTTGTATGTGGAGTATTTCAAGATTTTCGGCATCAAAAAATATATGATGCGTTTCTCCACTCACGACCCTAAGCGGCTCGGTGAGAAATTCGTGAACGAACCGGCTTTGTGGGAGAAAACCGAAGCCATGGTGCGAAAAACGCTTCGAGCGATGGACATTCCGTTCAGTGAGGTCCCGAATGAAGCCGCGTTTTACGGACCGAAGATAGACGTGCAGATCTGGTGCGCGACGGGACGGGAGTTTACGCTCGCCACGAACCAGGTGGATTTCGCCCAACCGCGCCGATTTAACCTCACCTATACGGATGAACACGGGAAACAACAGACGCCGCTCGTCATTCACCGCGCTCCCCTCTCCACTCATGAACGACTCATCGGATTCCTTCTTGAACACTACGCGGGCGCATTTCCCTTTTGGCTCGCTCCCGTGCAGATTAAAATTCTTCCGGTAAGTGAAAAATTCCTCGCCTACGCCAAGGAGGTGCAGGAAAAGCTTCTCGCCTCGGACATTCGCTCAAAGCTTGATAGCTCAAACGAGACGCTCGGCAAGAAAGTGCGCTCCGCCAAACTCGAAAAAGTGCCGTACTTTATTGTGATAGGCGAAAAAGAGGAGAGCGGGAAGACGTTGACTCTCGAAAGCAGGGTGGGAGAGACCGAAAAGCAGATTCCTATCGAGTTACTGAACCCGGCGAGCGCCCCGTGAATCCGGCGCCCCGCAC
>CAYHPP010000070.1:0-4555 GCA_964358745.1 uncultured Candidatus Saccharibacteria bacterium
ACACCCAGTCTACGACTATTCCACTGCGCTCCGCGCAGGGTAAGTCGGAGCGACCCACAGGGTTTAACGCCCTGTGGTGTCGCCCTTAAATTTTACTTTGCCGTTCGAGAGGACGAGAATGTGGCGATGTATGCAACCTCCCGTACCCCGCCTGCTCTTTAAGGGGGATTGCGCAGGACGCATCGGAATGTCCGAGTTGAAAGACGGCTTGCAAATTACTCATTCATTATGATAATGGACATATATTCTTCCAGAGATTCTCTATAGGACATTAACCGAGGATACGAGATTACTATATCGGACATAGAGGACATTATACCGACCATATAAAGGACATAACTGAAACCCATTCATCGGTGGCGCATTGCGCCACACATAACAGAATGCATCCCAAGCGATACAGCCAAATAGATAGGGTTCTAGGCATTCTAGACAGGTCGAGAGCTTCTGACTTTTTTAAGGAAGATGAGCGCTTCTTGTTTCTTTTCAAAAAGGCGGAGAGATTCACAGCTGCGCTCTATCTTATTACCGGGGTGTTTTTTGACAATGAGCCGCTGAAGTGGAGGATTCGCGAAGGCGGGACACGCCTTCTAAAGGACATTTTGTCCTTTAAAGAGCAGGCGACAACGTATCATAAAGGACTAAGGTTGGTTGCAATGACAGAAGCCGCGCATCTTTTCTCGCTTCTTGACCTAGCCCACGCCGCCGACCTTCTCACCCAGATGAACGCGTCAATACTGAAAAATGAACTGCATATCATCATTGGCGCCATTGAGGAACGGAAGGATTCTCCCATCTTTAACGGTTATCAGCCCCCTCTTAAGGAGAGCTTTTTTGGGATACCAATGGGTATTTTCGCCGGTTCCAAGGCACCAGAAGGTAGCCATGGCGCTCCCTCACCGCGAAGCATACAGACGGTAAAAGGACAAACCGCTCTTGTCCGCAACCTTGAAGAGCTAAACGGCGTTGGGAGAGGTCAAAAGGACATATATAAAGGACATATAGAAAGCAGAGGAGATGTCCTTTATAAAAGGACACAAGTTGGTGAAAAGGACGGGATCACTAGTCAATTCAAGGGGGCCAAGGGGCGTCCTTTACGTAATCAGATTAAAGATGAGCGGCGGGAAAGCATCATTTCCACCATAAGGCAGCGCGGTAGCGCTACTATTAAGGATCTTTCGGTAGTGATTACGAGCTGCAGCGAAAAGACAATCCAGAGGCTTCTGATTGAGATGGTTCAGGGCGGTGTCCTTAAGAGAGAGGGTAGACGTCGGTGGAGCCGCTATGTCATGTCCGATAAACAGGCTCCAATCTCTTAGGTCTGCGGAGTTTGAGCGTTTTGGCAGTCACTTTGTCTTTGAACCCATTGCGACTCTTGGTCGCGAGCGAACCACACGAAACTCGTCGCGGGGGCCAAAGACGGCCGTGGCGGCATGCCAGAGGCACGATGAGCGGTCGGCTGTAGGTCCGCAGCAGAGTTTCGCGTGGCGCAGCCGCGAAACGAGGCTGTATTCCTACGCTTTTTCATATCCGAGTGGTCAAACGTCGCAATGAGTTCTTTTTGAGATATGCGGGGGCGAAATTATGCCTTCAAATCTGATTTTTGCCAAAACGACGGTAATTTTGTCAAATTGCCCGTCCGTTTGACTTGGAAGGATGCTTATGCAATACTTGCTTGCGATGGGATACACCTTTTAAAAACGCCTTAACAGAGGCATTTTTGCTTTTGTTTTTGGTTGTTCTAGTGTTATCCACAGAATTCAGTTTTGCAGGCTTCCCGCGACACCGTATAATTGACCCGAGTAGTGTTTCCAATCATCGGAAACGGCGGCCTTTCCTCGAGATAAGGAAAGGACTTGCGGAGAATTCTGAAAGGGAGGTACTTTGACAATTGAATACGCCAGTTATTGTGTGTTTTCTCAAGTATTGTCAGTTATTGAAACCACCGTACGGAAGATTTTGTTCCGAACCTCTTCCCGCCTTATGGCGGAGCTGGAGGCCGCCAGATATGCCGGCACGAGCTTCTTTATTCAAGACTAGACCGCTTTCCCTTTGCCCTTTTGTTATTCCAAGAGGGGAAGTGAAGGAGGATAGTTCGATAGATTCCATGGTCCCCACAAGGGGGTGATGGAGGGTAGCGTAGAAAACGCGTTAATTTTTGAGTCGAAAATTAACGCCTTCGTTTCCGAAAAGAGGTGTGTCGCTTCGGTGATGCATCGCGAGTCGGAAAGAAAGGTTCCGCCGCGTGCGGTACGCCGCGCCGGTTGTGTCCCTCATAGTGTCCTTAACATTAAAAAACAAGGGACGGGAATCTTTATATTAATCATACATATGACAAGTAAATCCAAAACAAAGAAAATAGTTGCGGGTGTTCTTGGTTTTGCGCTTGCGCTCACGCTTGTTGCGGGAGTCGGAGCTCAAACCGCGAACGCCGCATTGACGACTTCCCAGGTAGATGCGATCATATCGCTTCTCACTTCGTTCGGAGCTGATGCAAGCACCATCAGCAATGTGCGCGCTTCTCTTACGGGAGGCACGCCGTCAGCGCCTGCAGCGGGGACGGGATACACATTTACCCGCAACCTGAAACAGGGCGATGCGGGTGAAGATGTGAAGCAGCTGCAGATGCTCCTCAACATGGATTCTGCGACACAGGTAGCCATGTCAGGCGCAGGCTCGCCGGGAAGCGAGACCAGCACATTCGGTCCGGCGACAAAAGCAGCTGTCGTTAAATTCCAGAACAAATACGCGTCCGAAGTTCTCACTCCGGTCGGTCTTACGGCGGGAACGGGATTCGTCGGCGCGGCCACGAGAGCCAAGCTCAACAGCATGAGCGGCGCCGTGGCAACGACACCGACAACGCCAACCACTCCAACAACGCCAACCACTCCTCCGGTTGTCGTTCCGAGCGGAACGGCTTTGGTAGTGACGAAATCACCGACGCAGCCCGCGGCGCAGCTTGCTCCGCTTAAGGCGGCTCGCATTCCATTCACCAATGTTACCTTTACCGCCGGAGCTTCCGACGTAACGGTGAACGGTTTGGTCGTGGAACGAGTTGGGCAGTCGGTTGATGCCGTTTTTGACAGCATCGTCCTGCTTGACGAGACGGGAGCGCAGGTCGGTCTTTCAAAGACGCTTAACTCGCAACACCAGACGACCCTTACCCAGTCCTTCGTCGTGAAGGCAGGCCAGTCGCGCGCCATGACCCTTGCAGGCAACCGACCGACATCAAGCACGGCCGCTCACGCTGGTATGGCCGCCACCCTCTCGCTCGTTCAGGTGAACACGGGAGCGACGGTTTCCGGCTCATTCCCAATCGCGGGAACGTACCAGACCATCAACGAAGGTTTGACCATCGGCACCGTGACCGCAGCTCGCGGTTCTCTTGACCCGGGCACATCTGTCACGAAAGAAGTCGGTATCACGGGATATACTTTCTCGGCAATTCGCATCACTGCGGGTTCCGCGGAGAATATCAGACTTCGCTCGGTTCGTTGGAACCAGACGGAATCAGCCGGCGCGGCCGACCTTGCCAACATCAAAGTGTATGTTGACGGCACGGCCTACGACCCGGTCGTAACCGACAGCGGACAGTACTTCACCGCCACCTTCGGTTCGGGGATTGTCATGGAGAAAGGATTTTCCAAGGAAATCTCAATCAAGGGTGATGTTATCGGCGGTTCGGGGCGCAAAGTTGACTTTGACATCGCGAAGCGCACCGACATTGACCTTGTCGGCGAGCTCTACGGCTACGGCATTATGCCTGACTTTGACGCCGCGGCTGCGACTGCAGACGGCGCAGACGTTCACAATGCCGATGACTACTACTACGATGCGGCCGTCCTCACGATTGACGTTGGCACTATCAATGTCTCCACGTCAAACGCCGCTCCGGCGCAGAACATCGCGATTAACACACAGAGTCAGCCCCTCGGTTCATTCATTGTTGACGTCAAAGGAGAGGCCATTTCGGTAGGACGCCTCGGATTCAACATGACTTTGGGTGACAACGATGCTGATGACATTGACGACATCACGAACATCACAATCGTTGATGCCAATGGTTCTGTTGTCGCAGGTCCGGTAGACGGTACCGCGGCCGACAGTTCCAACACGGCAAGCTCCGGAGAAGGTTCCTTCGTCTTCACTGACACGATTACCTTCCCGGTCGGTCAGAATACCTACTTCATTAAAGGAAAGATAGGTACTGACATGAACAACAACACGACGATTACCGCTTCAACCACACCTTCAACCGACTTTGCGACGGTACGCGGTCTCACGACAGGTAAGACCATCACTCCGGCTCCAACCTCGGCTCTTACTTTCGCGGCCATGACCTTGAAGTCAGGCGACCTTACGGTAAGCAACCTCAGCCAGCCGCCGGCACAGACGGTCATTGCGGGAGGAAAACAGATAGAGTTTGCGCGATACTTGCTTGACGCCACGGCGTCGGGAGAGGACATCCGCGTAACCACCATCCCGCTTGACTACTCCACGAACGGCACGGCGACAGACGTTACCAACTGTCAACTTCGTGACGGGACAAAGACCG
>CAYHPP010000071.1:0-4515 GCA_964358745.1 uncultured Candidatus Saccharibacteria bacterium
TACTTTGTTCGCGGGGTCAATGAATGTGGAGGTATGCGCGTCATTCACGAGAAAATTGTTGCCAAGCGTGATGTCGTAGCTTGCGGGCTGAAGCCGGGCTTCATCAAACGGCTCAATCGTGATGGCTTTCCGCTTTACTTCCTTTTTGATATCTACATCGCTCAAGAACATGGTAGAAAAACTCTAAATCCTAATATCTAAATCCTAAACAAATCATAATGCTCAAAATACAAAACTCAAATAGGTTCATTTTCGCGCAATTTAGGATTTTGAATTTGTTTAGAGTTTAGGGTTTAGTGCTTAGGATTTATTCATTTCCACATCTCTATCGTAACACACGCCGAAGTTATACAATTACTCTACCGTGAATGTGCGGCCTGTACCGTAATACTCTTCCCAGTGCGCGTTGTAGTACGCAAACATGCGCTCAAGCCGTGCTTGGGGGAGTTCCTCGCACTGAAGCGTCTGCATCAGGGCCGTAATTTCTCGCCTCGCGGCTTCCGCTTCAGCACCGTCCTGCATCATTTTCTCAAACTCGGCGAGATACCCATAGCCGGCATTTTTATCCACCGTGACTTGAACGCCGCCAAGGTCATAGGCCTCCCGCTCGCGCGACCACTTGGCTTGATAGGTAAGCCCCGCGCCAAGGAGCCTCCGGTTCAACGCGTCAAACGAGAGCGGAACCGGCTCTTCAAACTCAACCCGTGATACGCCGTTTGCGCTCGTGTCGTCCCCGATAGAAGCCTTGATGATAAAAAGCGTCCTTCCGTCCGCGTCTCGTGTCCTCACTGAAACGCCGCCTCTCGCAGTTTTGATGATTTGTGAGAACTCTTCTCGCTTCTTGGGTGAGAAAAGCACACCGAGCGCCTTTTCAATGATACGTAAATCACTCGGGGTATTGAAGTAGAAGTTGCGCTGCTTGTGCGGCGGTAATACTTTCAAGGCAGGGAACCGTTCCGCCAAACGGCGCTTCAGGGCATCCGCCCGTTCTTTGCTCCCGAGGAGGCTTTTTATCTCAATCTCAAACATTGCCGAGATACTATAGCATGGCAAAACTCCCTACAGCCACTGTGCAAAGAGTTTTTTAACTTGTGCGGTTAAGCGTTCCCCGTTGCAATGGTGTAGCATCCCGAGATAGGACTGAATAACGGGAAGCGACTTCTCAAAGTCCTCTTTGCTTCTCATAGAGCGCGCCAAAGCGGTGAGCCGTTTCAGCATTCGTCTTTTCGTCCGCGTCCGCAAGACTCGGTAATGTGTGAGAGAAACATAGCCGAGAAAGTCGGTACCCTGAAATAAAACTCCGCTCGTCCTATCCCCGCAGCAAGCTGACGGGGTATTTTGCTAGCGGAGTTTTATTTTGAGAACCTCTCGGTTCTCAACGCTCGCTCGCGGACTCGCTCACTGCTCTCCTTCACGGGGAAAACTCCGTTTTCCCCGACCCCCTTTCCCCGCGCATTCATCCCCGCGGCAAGCCGTCGGGGAATTCTGCGCTTGCATTAACTTTCGTATCGTTACCTTACACGGGTGTAGTTCAAGTAGAAGTGTCTCTCGTAGAAATGCGCGAATGTTGCCGGTTATGTGTTCAAGCACACTACGGTCATTACCCAAAATCACAAAATCATCACAGTAACGGATATAGCACTTTATCTTGAGGTGGTGTTTGACGAATTGGTCAAGTTCGTCTAGGTAGATGTTTGCAAAAAGTTGACTGGTAACATTGCCGAGCGGCAATCCTTTCCCTTCTGTTGTCTGAAAGGAAGAGATAATGTTACGGACGAGCGAGCATAACCGCTCATCAGAAACGCGGCGCGTAATCAATGCGAAAAGAATAGAGTGGTCAATCCCGTCAAAGAACTTTCTGATGTCGCACTTCAGGACAAGTGCAGGTTTTGTATAATTTGCGCTGACTTTTTTCGCAAAGATCTCAAACCGTTTCACCCCCGCGTGTGTTCCTTTGCCTTCGCGCGAAGCATACGAATCGTGGATAAATCCGCGGTCAAAGATCTGATACAATTGCTGGTATACGCCTTGAAACAAAACCCTGTCCCGCACGCTCGCGACATGAATGATGCGCGGCTTTGGGTCGGCAATGCGTCGTCGTATATATGGGTCATTCGTCCACACGCCGCACACGAGTCGCTCGTGCAGAGAAAAAAGATTCTCTTCAAGACGAAGTTCGAAAGCCGATTTTTCCGGATGCGCCCGTTTCCCTTTGCCAAATTTCTTCCACGCCTAAAACATATTTTCAAGCTAAATTACATCAAAAAATCCAACACTATGACGCCCCCCCCCCCGACAAAACGCCGTCTGTTATCCTCAAAATCCGGCTGTTGCATAAGGATATTTATACCATAGGACAGAGGCTGCCGAAACGAGACAAGCTTGGCATTCATGCAACACTTGAAAAGAATTGTCTGGAATTGTTCGCCGGAACCATTACCGCAGCTTTTACCCGGGGAAAAAATAAGCTCGGTTCACTTGAAGCCGCACGGGTAAGATCACAGGTACTTACAAATCTCCTTCGCACGGAATATGAACTTGGTGTCATCAAAGAGAAAGCGTATCTGCACCTTTCGTCATCACTGGTAGAAATTTCGAAAATGTTGAACGGCTGGATAGCCTACCAAACGCAAAAAGAGTCACGATGACTCTTTTTGCGTGAGAAATTTCTGAACGGGCACCGCAGTACGGGCCGCAGCCGTCGCGATGGTCCCAGCGGAACCCGACCCGATCGTCGTTCCAGTTGCCGTTGGACACATGTCCGTCAGAGAGACGATGCCTCGTAATGCTACGCTTCGTCCATATCACCGAAGGTATTTGTGTAACACCCTCTGCGTTTCCTCCGCGGTAGAGCGAGCAATGGTATAAAGACGCGGCAAGCAATTTCTTTGTATGGCAAATTGTTATTTCGCCAGAAGCGAAACCAATTTCACAGCCACAAGTATTGTAACAAAAAATGCCACTGCGGTGATCCACAGTGGCAATGTAAGGTTGAAGGGAAGAAGGTTTAAGTTTTGAGGGGAACCTTCTTTGCTGAACGGGCACCGCAGTACGGGTCGCAGTCGCCGCGATGGCTCCAGCTGAACCTGACCCGATTGACGCACCAGTCGCCGTCGGACACATGTCTGCCAGAGAGACGATCTTCCGGAAACAAAGTCAATGTCTCGTGATCAAGATGTTCGCCAGTAATGGCGAAGTAGAGTGTGCCCGCATCACACCATCCGTAGAGCCCAATCCAGAGTGTGTTCGGGACAAGGAGGAGTCCATCAGGGCTCTTGGCGTTTTCGCCGAGCGTGCCTTCGTCGGGACGAACCGACCGATTGATGAGATGCAGCTCGGATTTTTTCAAACCCTCACTGTTTTTGTACATCATCACGCCACCCCTGTGCGCGTCTTCCTCGTACACCTCTACGCCCATCTTCTTTTTCCAATCAACTGCCATACGGTTGGTTGCACCGGCGGGACGAAACGCAGGCATGAGCGTTGTTGAGGCCAGCTCCTCTTCCGTGAAAACAAACAGAGCCCGCAAGACGATTGTTTCGCCAGTGAAGAAGTGGTGGAGCGTTTCGCGCGCCGTGAGCCAGTCGGCGAGGGTTGGGCCGGTTTGATGAAGGTTCGGAATGATGACCTTCGGTTCCGTAATCTCCACTTTCTCCTGTCTCGGAACCCAACATGGCTCCTGCCGATTGAATTTCTTGAGTTCCTCCAGAACTTTTGGACCGTTTTCCCCATTTACCTTGATAATGAGGTCTTTGAGCGGTCCGTCCCAGATTTGACGGAGCGCTTCGCTATTACCGAGCATGCCGATATACATAGTCAGCCTTTCTCTTGAGTTGTCTTTCGAGAACAGTCGAGATGGAGCATAGGTGCCCTATTTTCTGTCCAAAAACATATTACCGTGAATTTACCTTGTAAGTCAAGCTCTGTGTGGGCCTCTCTTTTCGTGATAGTGTGGGGCAGTGCAAAAACCAAAAGTCAACATAGTTGTGGCTATCGCCAAAAAAGACGGCGCCATTGGAAACGGCGGGAAGCTTTTGTTTCATATCTCCGACGACTTAAAGCGTTTTAAGCGCCTTACCCTTGGACATCCGGTCATCATGGGGAGAAAAACCTACGAGTCTATCGGTCATCCCTTGCCAGAGCGCACCAATTTTGTCGTGACAAGAAACCCTAAGTTCAAAGCGGCAAGCATCTTTGTGTCGCCCTCTCTTGAAGAAGCCGTGCAAAAAGCGGGTGAGCTTGATGCCGAAGTTTTTGTCATCGGCGGCGGCGAAATCTACCAGCAGGCGCTTCCCTTTGCCGACAAACTCTTTCTCACGCTTGTTGAAAGCGACGCGAAAGGCGATGTGTTCTTCCCCGATTGGCGTAAGGATTTCACCAGAGAAACTTTCCGAGAAGAACGAATTGACCCCAAAACCGGACTGAAATATACGTGGCTTGATCTGGAGCGCTCGTAAAACAAAAACCGCAACCAACGGAGGCTGCAGTTTTTGCTTCTTCTACTTGCTATCTTCT
>CAYHPP010000072.1:0-4493 GCA_964358745.1 uncultured Candidatus Saccharibacteria bacterium
TCTCGAATCGTTTTTTCTTTCCCGGCGACGCGTTTTTTAACCCGAAAAAACCGGTTGAGGTTCTCGCGCTTCCCGTAGGCGGTCCATGGATGAGAATCTCGGACGCGATTGACTACGCGAAACTTCTCAAGCCCAGGGTATGCTTCCCTGTGCACGATGGCATGCTCAAATTTACCGGCCCCAACCATAAAGTCCCGGAAATCACGCTCGCTCCAGTGGGTATACAATTTCAGGTCATTGGTGAAGGCGAAGCAAAAGAGTTTTGACCTTTGGCGAATGTCGGCTATTATGGGGACAAATGAAACACAAAAAAAGAACGCTAGCCAGAATAGCTCCCTGTCTGGAAATATTGCCGCTTGAGGATTTCGCTGGAGAGTCCGACAGTATTCCACTTACGCAGGGGTTGCCTGTAACTGTTAGCCGCCCTTCATCGGTTTTAGTTCGGCGAAGCGGACTAAATCCGTCAACTCTGGAGCGTGAAGCTCTCGCGCATCGGGCAGCACAGTTGGCAAAGATACACTAGGGTTGCTTTTCAGAATGCAGCGCGGTCATAGAACCGCGCTGCTCTTTTTTATTTCATTTCTCTTCCTTCGCATTTACCAAAGTAAAGCGGAGCCGTTGACAACAGAAAGGCATTTTGCTACTCTTTACCCAAGTAAAGTAGCTCAAAGGGCGATGATATCTTTATATCGAAATAGGGAAACAGTTATGGCCAGAAGAACCGCAAAAACAAAGGCGAAATGGGACAATAACAAGACGATAGCCTTGGCGCGGGCGTTTCTTTCCATGCAGGATAGCAAGGAAATGAAAGCGTTTTTGCGTGATTTGCTAACCGAATCCGAGATCGTTGAATTCTCCAATCGTTTCTATGCCGCCCGGGCGATTGCGGGCAGTACTCACTATGCCGCCATAGAAGAAGCCACCGGACTTAGTTCGCGCACGATCGCGAGAGTCAAGAAATGGTATAAGCACGGCACGGGCGGCTACCGTCTCGCCATTAAACGCTGGAAGCACCAGACATAACCTCCTTCCCGCTTACGACTGGCGCTTGACTGTTTAATTGCCTTTTGCTACTCTTTACCTAAGTAAAGTGTAGCGGTTGACAGGGGGACGGGTGATTTGCTATTCTTTACTTAAGTAAAGAGGAACCACAGGCGGGGGACTAATGCGGGGCGGAGATAGAAACACCGCAATCTCACACAGTAAAACGTATGATAAAGAGACTTTTGCAAATTAATAACATGCATCATCACAGCCGACACATTCGAGAGTCGGTCTGTGTTTGACGTATCTGTTTCTTCTCTAACATTTCGTACACACAAACGGGCTCTCGAGTGAGAGCTCGTTTTCGCTGCCGCGGATGCGGACGAACGAAAGATCGTTCTTTGTACACATGTACATTGACAATTAAATAACAAAACCAAACGATTGTGCCGTGCAGTATTACCGTTATGAAAAAAGATACCGTGTCAGACTTATCAGGACGACGAGTAACAGTAGCTGTGTATGATATTCGTGCGAAGGAATTGCTTGAGTATGTCAAACGACTGGACTTACCGTGGAGAAAGTACGAAAAACTGGAAGCCGCCATTGCTGATCTTCGAGAGACATTAGTTGGTCGTATTCCCTTTATTGATCTCGTTGTTATGACCCCGCCGCCTAAGCAAATGGCCCCTATGGACGGCCTCGTACTTGCGTATGAAGTGCATGGCGAGAAATTTTGTAATTGGCTCATTAACCTTGAGCAGGTTGAGGCGCAGGAGGTGGTGGAGGGAACAATCGCTTTTCGCTTCACTAAAGTCATGCCGTTCTGCAGGGTCGAAAGAGTCACGCGGCATAAGGAATGGTCCTCCGGCTGGCTATCGCGCAAAGAAGAGCGACGAGCAAGGAAAGCCGGGTATATGAAAGACTGAAAAAGAAAGTACAGTTATGTCAGAAAATTCAATATCGGAGGGATTAAACATCGCGCTGCCCAACGGCAGCTTAGGGGAAGGCACACTTCGGCTGTTTGAAGAAGCCAACCTGAAAATCCACAAAGACCCGCGAAGACACGACGCGCATGTTGATGACCCGCTCATCTCCTGCGTTACCTTCATGCGGCCCCAGCACATACCGAAGCTCGTGGAAAAAGGAACCTATGATATTGGAATTTGCGGGGTGGACTGCGTTGAAGAGAGCGGAGCTCACGTCTGTCAGGTCGCCGAGTTAGCGTATGGACGCGGTAACTCAAAAGGAACGGCACGAATCGCTCTCGTGGCCTCCAAGGAGAATCCGATAGAGGCACTTGAGAATGTCGAAGAAGGGTCGGTCATACTTAGTGAATACCCCAATATCACGAAACGAGCGTTTCGGAACACGCCTGTTGATGTGCTGTTCTCATATGGGGGGACAGAAGCGCACATTCCCCGAGACTATCTCTATGGGGTGTGTCTGACCGACACCGGCGCGAGCCTTGAGGCAAATGGGTTAAAGATTATTGCGGAGCTGTTCAAGACTTGCACCATGCTTATAGCGAACATGGAGCTGCACCATACACATTACAAACTTTCTACCGGCGAAGACGAGGTATACGACGGTCCAAAGTATACTGAGATCACGGCGCTCAAACATCTTCTTACGGGGACACTTGAAGCTCGGGAGCGCGTGTTTCTCGTAATGAATGTGTCGGCGGCAAGAAAGGACGGGCTGCTTCGCCAATTGCCTGCGCTCAAAACCCCAACTATCACTTCGCTCTCCGGCGGGGATTATTTCTCTGTCGGGGCGGCGGTTACTGTATCGGAACTCAACCAACTCATTCCGCGCTTATTCGAGCATGGCGCGGAGGATTTGATTCAAATGCCGGTTTCGAAAGTGATTAAGAGGTGGTAGGACAAAATAGCAATACAGTAGAATAGGAAGGGGCAGAATAACGATGGCGTCACGGTGCTTACACTCGCGCCAGTGATTGAGTGGCTTGGACGGTAGCAAAACTAGTTGTAGGCCTCGGGTTGAGAGATACCCGAGGCTTTTTGTTTGTACGAATTAGCTCCACTTTACTTAAGTAAAGTGGAGCAAGGGGAAAGAGGTGATAGGTTAGGAAAGAGGTGGGGGAAGAAAGAGTGACACACCTCTATTTGCGCTTGGCGAGGATGGCGGCGTTGAGGCCAAGGTACCACGCGACAAACACGACAGCCCACGAAAACCCCATGGGCACCGTCCATCCGCTGATGACCGCCTCCCATCCTTGGAAGATTCGGACGAGGTGCACCAAACCTAGTGTAATTAATACGACTCCCGCAATGCGGTTGAATGCCTGTTGTTTCATTGGAGCAATATTATGTATAACGCACCCATTATAGCAAGGTATCAAGCGCTGTATTCCTCCCATGGGGATAACATAATGGCGCATGTGCGGCATAGGAGTACAATGAATGTAAACTTGAACCCGGAGGTAAGATGAAACGCTCCCCTATCCGCGGGCTTCCGCGAAAACTAAAGCGAATCGTTTCCGCGGGGAAAGCGAAAGCGAGAGTTGTGGAGGCGGCCGCCAACGCCGCTCTGAACGACTTCTTTTGGGTCGCGAAGGTCGGAAGTTACAACAGCCCCCACGGACACGATTGACGGTACGGGCGGGAACAATCTTGTTCCCGCCCGACTTTTCGCGTTATGAATACTACTGTGAAATCAAGATATCGGTTGTTTCTCCGCGTTACTCATATCGCAGTGCGTCTATCGGGTTTTTCCGGGAGGCCTGTCGCGCAGGGTAGAGGCCGAAGATGAGCCCAACCGCGGCAGAGACAAGGAGACCGAGCGCGGCGCCGAGATACGGGAAACTGAAGCTCCATGTTGCGAGAGCGAAGGCGGAAATCGCATAGGAAATGATAAAGGAGAGCAGCGAGCCGAGCGTAATGCCAATTACGCCGCCAAGAAGCGTGAGGATGACCGCCTCAAAAAGAAATTGGGAGAGGATGTCGCGGCTTCGCGCCCCAACGGCTTTGCGGAGTCCTATCTCGCGGGTGCGCTCGGTGACGGAGACGAGCATGATATTCATGATGCCAACTCCGCCGACAAACAGTGAAATGCCTGCCACTCCCGAGAGAAAGAGCGTGAGCGCGGTCGTGATGGTTTTAAGGCGCTCCGCGAGGTCGGCCTGCGTCTCGACGAAGAAGTCATCCTTTTTGGGGTCGGTAATGTTGTGATTCGCGCGCACCGTTTCCGTGATGTCCCGCACCGTTTCCTTGATATGTGTTTCGGAATCGGCCGAGACGATGATTCGGTCAAAATATTTCCTACCTAAGAGGTATGCTCCCGCTGTCGTGTAGGGGACGAGCACCATGTCATCAAAGTTGAAAAACGACACCTGCCCTTTTTTCCCAAGGACACCGACAACCTGGAATGTTTTATCCTTCACTCTGATTTTCTTGCCGAGCGCGTTCGTTTCTCCAAAGAGATGCTCCCGCACTTTATCCCCGATGACGACAACCGGAGCTTTTGACTGCACGTCTTCGGCGGTG
>CAYHPP010000073.1:0-4372 GCA_964358745.1 uncultured Candidatus Saccharibacteria bacterium
GGGTCTCTCGCCCCCTGCGGTGAGCTTGTCGAATCCGCTGCGGTGCCGCTCTTAAATTTTACTGCTTCTGCCGTCACTCTTTCATACTCAATACTCTATACTTACTACACAATACTTTATTAGCGACGTAGAGCGAGAGAAATGGAGACTTCTTAGTTTCCATTTCCGAGCCGAGGAGCTACTATAGTCCAATACTGCCCGCCTCTGGCGGGCGGAGAGGACGAGCGAAGCGAGTTCCGACATTACCTCGGGGCTCTGCCCCGAGGGACTCTATTTCCCCAACATGACCCAAGACGAAGCCCTGAACATCCTTAAAACAGGCGCGAATGTGTTCCTCACCGGCGAGCCCGGAAGCGGCAAGACGCATACCGTAAACGCCTATGCTGCGTATCTTCGCTCCTCCGGAGTGGAGCCCGCGATTACCGCTTCCACTGGCATCGCCGCGACGCACATCGGCGGACAGACGCTCCACTCGTGGTGCGGGATCGGCGTGCGTCCGAAACTCACGCCCTACGACCTTGACTCAATCGCAGGGAATAGGAAGGTCATGGCGCGCGTCGGGAATACTCATGTTCTTGTCATTGATGAAGTGTCCATGCTCTCGGCCGAGACGCTTGCCATGGCAGATGCCGTCTGCCGAACGGTTCGGAGAAGAGAAGAGCCGTTCGGCGGTTTGCAGGTCGTTCTCGTCGGAGATTTTTTTCAACTGCCTCCCATCTCGCGGCGGGAAGAAACAGGCGCGGCAACCAGAGGTGAACTATTTGCTTCTTCTCGTCATGGGATGTCCGTGAGGAGCGGCGCGTCTGACTTTGCATTCTCTTCGCGCGTGTGGGAGAGGGCGAATCCCATCATCTGTTATCTTTCCGAACAGCACCGGCAGGAAGACGCCGCTTTTCTTGAGTTTCTTGGAGCCGTGCGTCGGGGGGCGGTAGCCGAACGGCACAAGGCGCTTCTTCGTACGCGCTACAAAAAGGCGGCGGAGGGCGGTGTGACCGAGCTCTATTCCCATAACGCGGACGTTGACCACATCAATGCCGCCGAGCTTGCAAAACTGCCCGGCGAGCCGCGGGTGTTCGTCATGACAGGGAAAGGACCCGATGCGCTCGTCGCATCACTCCGGAGGGGGTGTCTCTCGCCCGAGGTCTTGTCGCTTAAGACGGGCGCGCGGGTCATCTTCACGAAAAATGACGCCGCGGGGCGGTTCGTGAACGGCACTCTTGGCACCGTCATAGGTTTTGCGAAGGAGCATGGGACGCCTCTGGTTGAAACCGGCTCCGGCCTGTCTGCGGGCGGAAACGCACAGGCAGGCCGCCGCATTTCTGCCGAGCCGATAGAGTGGAATATGCAGGAAGGCGGGAGGATTCTCGCGCGTATCACGCAAGTGCCGCTTCGCCTCGCGTGGGCGATTACGGTGCACAAGAGCCAAGGCATGTCGCTTGATGGCGCGCACATGGACCTTTCGGACGCGTTTGAATACGGTCAGGGATATGTCGCCCTCTCCCGCGTGCGCTCGCTCCGCGGGCTCTCACTTTCGGGTCTTAACGCGCGCGCGCTTGAAGTGCATCCTTCAATCTGCGCGAAAGACGCGCGCTTCAAGGAGAACTCCGCCGCGGCGCGCGAGAAATTCAGGGCGCTTCCTCTGCCCGAGCTTAAAAAGATGCACGACAATTTTCTCCGCGCCGTCGGGGGGAGGCCGGGGGCGGGAAGAGCGGCCCGCGCGCCGAAGGAAAAAACGGATACGCTTGAGGTAACCAAAGTACTCGTGTTGCAAAAACTCTCGCTTCCGGACATTGCGGAAAAGCGGGGGCAGAAGGTTGGCACCATTTTGAATCACTTGGAACGGCTGAAGGAAAAGGGAAGCATCGTTCCCGCGCGCGACCTTCTGTATCTTTCTCCCGACCCCGACCGCTTCGTCAAAATGGAAAAAGCGTTTAGGGCGGTTTTTGCCAAAACCAAGGAATTGAGACTTTCGCCCGCGCGCGACTTGCTGGATGATTCTTTTTCGTTTGAAGAGCTGCGCCTTGCCCGACTGTTTCTGTTTTCACCCACTATCCAATAAGAAAATACTGGACATTTCCTGATTCCCGTATCTGGTGTAGACTGTTACTTTCACTATCAATAACCTAAACGCCATGGGAGATTTTAAGAAATTCGGGAGCAAGCGCGGCAGGTCCGGCTTTGGAGGTGGTCGGCCTGATAGACGCGGCGGCGAGCAAAGGGAGATGTTCAAGGCGACTTGCGCTAAGTGCGGAAGGCCGTGCGAAGTCCCGTTCCGTCCGAGCGGCGACAGGCCCGTCTACTGCAGAGATTGTTTCCAGGCGATGGGACCGCAGCAGGACCGTAACGATCGCGGTTCGTCGCGCGGACAAAGAGAGCCGTTCCAGCGTCGAGAATCTCCGCGCCCGTCCTTTGCTTCAACGCAGGGAAGCGGGGAAGATAAGCGCCTTGATGACCTTGCCATTCAACTCGCAACGGTCATCTCCAAGCTCGACAAACTCATAAACTTCGTAACGAATACTTCGCCTCAAACTCGCTCGCCCAAACCTTTAGACGCGAAGGGCGCGACATTGCAAGACGCTCTTGCTGGCGTTACGCGTGCGCCGGTTGCCAAGACGGAAGCAGTCAAGGGCAAGACTCTTAAAAAGAAATCCAGTAGGAAAAGAAAGTAGAAACGGGAAGATTCGCCTTTTAACGTCGTACATAAAAATTATCTTCTTTCGCGCGGGTACCACATAGTTGCGATCGCAACTATGTGGTACCCCTCCCTGATATAGTCCCTCGGGGCAGAGCCCCGAGGTAATGGCGGAACTCGCTTCGCTCGTCCTGTACGCGCGGCAGAGCCGCGCGGTTTTAGACCATATAAGCTCCTCGGCTCGGAAATGAAAACTCAAGGCAGCTTTCATTTCCCTCGCTCTACGTCGCTTATAAAGTAACATGCAGAGGGTTTTGTGAAGGCTATGATACCTAAGTGAACGGTAAAGTATGGGAAAAGATTAGTGATTGATTCTCATTGCGCGGGGGAGTACTATGGGAGTATGACGCTTCCGCACGACACGCTCTATACTGCCCCTAAGGTTGCGCGTTTTTTCGGGGTCACGACGAAGACCGCATACGAGTGGTGCAAAGAAGGCAAACTCCCCGCCTTTAAAATCGGGAAGGAGTGGAAGGTGCGCGTCTCCGACTTACAGAAAATGATTGACCGCAAGGTCCGCTCTCGGGAACGCGACGATTCGCCCCGGCTGTTTTGATAGTAGATACGCTTAACGAGTAGATACACTTGACGAATGGTGCACACGAATTTTAGGAAGGCGCATGCGAATGTGGGACACCCTGCGCTTATGCGCAGGGTAAGTCGGAGCGACCAGGCAAGGGTCAACGCCCCGCGGTGTCGCTTTCAGCTTTACGAGGTAAAAGTAGAGGTAAAAGCATGCGAATATCCCTGCCCGCGTGTCCGCGCAGGCGGGCGAATGGGTACGAATCAACGAATGACTACGAATAAGGCACCTGAAAAATGAGAACTGCTATACTGTGGATTATTATTACGACAGTTATTGGCGTCGTAGTTTGGGGTGCGGGGCGTTCGGTGGTGAATGCTCCAGCTCCCGAGCCGAGCGCCATGGGGAGAGAACCGATGCAACGTCTTACACTCACAAGCAGCGCATTTGCGCACAATAGTATGATGCCCGAGAGGTTTACCTGCGACGGGACCGATGCGATTCCGCCGCTTGACATTGCAGGCATTCCCGCCGGCACGAAAACACTTGCGCTTATCATGCACGACCCCGATGCGCCAAGACCAGGCGGCTGGACGCACTGGGTGATTTACAATATCAAAATGGAAAATGAAAATAGCAAAATGACGATTGGAGAAGGAGAAGAGCCGAATGGAATTGCGGGGAGGGGAACAGGAGGCGAGTTGACCTATCAAGGCCCATGTCCGCCGTCCGGAACGCATCGCTACTTTTTCATGGTGTACGCGCTTGATGCAACTCTGCCACTCGGAGCAGGTTCGACCAAGGCCGAACTTGAGGAGGTCATGCAGGGGCACATCCTCGGCGAAGGAGAGCTTATCGGTTTATATTCCAGAAAGTGACCCTAAATTGAATATGGACACTCCAGTAAAAAAATTGAAGAGCAAGTTTTCGTTGCCGGAGCTCGGGCTTGGCACATGGCGGATGGGTGGGCAAGATGAGGCGGACAAGGCAAGCGATGCGGCAGAGATTGCGGCGATTCGTTCAGCGATAGAGGCGGGAGTAACGCATATTGATACCGCGGAGTCTTATGGGGCGGGGCACACGGAGGAACTCGTGGGCAAGGCGATACGGGGAATGGACCGGAAGAAGCTTTTTATCACCTCAAAGGTCTCTGAAGA
>CAYHPP010000074.1:0-4343 GCA_964358745.1 uncultured Candidatus Saccharibacteria bacterium
ACGGGAAAACTACAGTTTTCCCGACCCCTTTCGCAGACCGCCATTCATCCCTGCGAGCCCGCCTGCGTGCGGACACGCACGGGCAGGGAGCGCAGGGAATTCTGGCGGATCATTCAATACAGCTCCCGAAGCTTGTCGGCCACGCCCTTCATCCGCGCATCCCACGTGAAGGCCGCCGCCTTTTTTCGCGCGTTTTGCGAAAGCGAATCGGCGCGCGATTGGTCCGAGAACACCAAGCGCATGGCGCGGGCGAGGTCGGTAGAGCTATTGGACTCAAAGAATTCTACCTCCTTTTCCGTGACGACTTCTTGCAGGGAGGGCAGGCGCGACGCGACGATGGGGCGCTTTGCCGCCATGTATTCAAAGAGTTTGAGGGGGGACGTGTAGTGTTCGGAAGCGGTGGCGCCCTTTTTGTTTGGAATGACGAGTACATCGGCCGCCTTGAGGTACAGGGGGATACTCTGCGGAGGCTGGTACCCGAGAAAAAGAATATTCTCCCGCCCCCACTTCGTCCGCGCCTCTCTTACCTCCCGCTCATTGCCTCCTACGAGCACGAAAAGGCTGTCGCTTTCAAACTCCCGCGCGGCGAGAAGAAAAGTATCAACTCCCTTCCAATCATAGAGAAAAAAGCTTCCGGCATAGAGCACGATGCGCCTGTCTTGCGGAAGCGAGAGGCGTTTGCGCGCTGCTTCTTTTGAGAGTTCTATATCAAAGAGCGCGAGGTCAACGGCGTCTGGAGCAATAATGATGCGGCTCTCGGCGACGCCGGCGTTTATGAGTTCTCGCTTCAAGAAACTCGTCAGCACGACATGCGCGCGCGCTCGTTTGTAGAGCGCGCGCCGGAACGCGCTGAAGGGTTCGGGAAGCGTATGCGTTTCAAGCGCAAACGCTTTGAAAAAGAATCCTACGGCCGCCTCGCGCGTGTACACCCATCCTCTCTTCCCGATAAGATAGAGTCGGGCCGTGACGAGAAAACTAAAAAGCTCAAAAAGAAAGCCAAGCCGCCCAAAACGGACCGTATCAAGTACGGGAAGCCTCGTCACGACAAAATTCCTTTCCACGCGGTAGTAGGAAAACGGGTCTCCTTGCATCGGGTTTTTCCGCCGCGGAACGATGAGCTCAACGGTAAGCCCCGCGCGCACGAAAGCTTCGCACGACTTCATGATTTGCATGCCGTGCGCTTTCTCGGTCGGAAGACGGACATTCGCGATATAGAACAGTCGGTTACTTTCCATAGAGCACTTTTTTATATGGACTGCTGTCTCGGTCAAATACTATCTCAAAATACCGGTCAAGACGAAGGTACTTCCTAAAAAGCGCTTGTGCCGCCGATTCCGCCTCCAAAAACGAAACGTTGGTGTGCTCGGCGTGCCATGCGGCGGCACGCTCTGGAAGAGCGGCCGCGTCGTCGTGTAAAACGCGAATAATGCACTTCTCATAGGGCGCGACTTCTTCAAGCGGCAGCACCGAATCGGTGTCGAGAAATAGCGGCACACGGCCGCAAGAGAGCGCTTCATAGAGGCGCTGTGAGGCATTGGCGTCCCCCCGGACAGAAAGCGCAAGCGTTGAGGCCTCCATGTTTTCGCGATAGTCGGCTCGGATTTTCTCCGGGTCTCCCGACACCGAGCCTCGGTGGAGCGAATACGATGCCCGCTCAATAATCTTCGTTTCCACCGCGCTAGAGCTTGTAAGCGCTTGAATCGCGCGCCGCCGCCACCAAACGGCCGGAGCGTGCACGCCGGGGAGAGCATCGCCTTTCAAAATTAGGGCAAGCTTGAATGCGCCCCACTTGGCATGCGCTTTGAGCGCGCGGGCTTGGCTCTTATAGCGCGACAGTCCGCAAAAACCGACAACTGCCTTTTGGGGTTTGGAAACGTGTGGACGAACGACCTTGCCAAAATCCTCCACGAAGTACGGCATGACGATTTCCTGCTCTGTCTTGTGGTGCCGATACACGGACACCCGAAAAAACAGTGCATGAGGTGGAAGCTTCGGCGTGCGATCTACAAAATCGGTATAGTCAAAGAGAAGAACTTTCTTTCCTGCCGCGTGTGCCGCGCTGTAGGCACTCTGCAGGTAGGCAGGAGCATACTTCTCCGCAAAGAAATATTCATGCGGAACCGCGACAAAATCTGCTTGGTGAATATCCGAGACAATCTCAAAAAACGGCTGCTTATACTGCTCTATAATCTCCTTTCTAAAAAGCAGTTTGGGCGATATCTCAAACCGAAAGCTCGGCCAGAAGACAAGCGACTGTGGAAGCTCGCTCGGCGCTCCCTGTTGTTCAATATACACTTTAATCATGCGCTGACATTAAACTTTCTCGCCCAGACTTGGAGCGTAAGTATCGCCCACAGTTCGGTGAGATGGTACTCGCCTTTGAGGTGTCCTTCTAGACGGGCACGAACTTCATCCCAATTGAAAAGTGCTCTTGTCGCCTCGGCATAATTCGGTGACAGAACTTCCCGCGCGAACTTAGCGACATGCGAATAGCGAAGCCACTTCGCGCCCGGAGAGAACCAGCCGCGCTTCGGCTGCGTAAGGAGCTCGTCCGGAATGTGGCCGCGGAAGGCTTCCTTCAAGATAATCTTGGTGCGCGAAAGAGACACTTTGTGCCGGAGCGGAATGGTATCGGCGAAATGAATGAGCGGAAGGTGGAGGAGCGGCACGCGCGCTTCAAGCCCTCCCGCCATGGAGAGCTTGTCGCTTCGCATGAGCGATTCGTCCACGAGCCAACTCGCGCGGTCCGCACTCATGAACTGCGTTTCAAACGGCGTCTCCACGGAACCAAAGAAATGTTCGGTAAAAAATCTCTGCGCGGCGCCGTTGTGGTACGCCTCGCGCGAGAGAAGCGGTGAAAGCACCTGCTCCTTCGCGAAATGAAACTGTGCGAACCGCTCGATTCCCGGAGCCGTATCAAGTTTTGAGAGAACGGGAAAGAGAAGCCCGCTTCCCTTCCGAAGCGGCGCGGGAACGCGGCGATACCATGAGGAGAGGAGCGACAGCCGATAGCGCTCGTACCCGCCGAATAGTTCGTCTCCGCCATCACCCCCTAAAACAACCGCGACTCGTTTTTTAGCAAAGCGAGAGAGTTTCTGCATCGGGATAACAGTCGCGTTTGAGATGGGCTCGTCAAGATGATACATGGCCTCCTCAAAAAGCGGCACGATCTCCTGCGGCGAGACGAGCACCTCATGATGCGCCGCGCCGAAGTGCTTCGCGGTTCTCCGCGCGAGGAGAAAATCCGCGTTGAACTTCTCCTGCTGCTCACTTTCCCGAAGATTAAACCCAACCGAGAACGTTTCCACTCTTCCCCGAGCCGCAGCCATTCCCTCAAGCACGGCGCTTGAATCAATGCCGCCGGAAAGGTAGAGCCCGACCGGTCTGTCGGATATGAGCTGCGCTTTGACGCTTTCACGCACCCGCTCACGAAGTTCCCGCGCCAAAACCTCTCGCGGTTCAAGCGAGAGCGCGGACGCATTTCTCGCCGTGTAATCCGAAATCGTAATCTTTCCGCTCTCAAAGCGAAGCAGCTTCCCCGGAAGAAGCTTCTTGATGCCGGCAAACATCGTGAGCGGAGCCGGCACATAGTTCACTCGGAGGTAGCAATCAAGCGCCGAGGGGTCAATGCGCCTTTGAATGTTTTCGTGAAGCAGAATGGCCTTGATCTCCGAAGCAAAGATAAGGCGTGCCCCGTTTGCGTGATAATAGAGCGGCTTAATGCCGACCGGATCGCGCACAAGACGCACTATCCTCTCCTTTTCGTCCCACAGCGCCAAGGCAAACATGCCGTGGAGGCGTTCCCATGCCCCGTCGCCCCATTTTTCGTACGCCGCAAGAATTACCTCGGTGTCGCTCCCGCTCTTGAACGGATACGAAGTGAGCTCCCGCTTGAGCTCCCGATAATTGTAAATCTCCCCGTTAAAGGAGATAACGAAGCGCCCGCCGGCGCTCTTCATGGGTTGCAAACCAGCAGGAGACAGGTCAAGGATGGAGAGCCGATTGTGCCCGAGCGTAACACCCGCGCTTGCAAACACGCCGGTACCGTCTGGCCCGCGATGCGCGGTAATGGCATTCATCTTTCTCACGAGTGCATCGTCTTGCCATGTGAATCCGTTGATGCTGCACATGCTAGTTAAACATTCTTCTGCACGACAAAGTTGTACGCCAGCGGAAAAACCGCCGGAAAGTTCCGCTTTGGGCGGAGACGCTGCACTATCGCATCAGCAAGCCACACAAGTGGTAGAAAGAGGGCGTGGCAAAGGCTCGGGATAAGCGAATCAAGCTGTTCATAAGCGGCGAGAAAAGGGCCTCGGCCAATCGGTTCAATCGCGACGACGGTA
>CAYHPP010000075.1:0-4335 GCA_964358745.1 uncultured Candidatus Saccharibacteria bacterium
GGAAAGTCCCGTTTCGGGCGGAGGTGCTGCACTATCGCATCAGCAAGCCACACAAGGGGTAGAAAGAGGGCGTGGCAGAAACTCGGGATAAGCGAATCAAGCTGTTCATAAGCGGCAAGAAACGGCCCTCGGCCAATCGGTTCAATCGCGACGACGGTAAAACCATTCCGTGTAAAAAGTTCACGGAGCGCTTCATCGGTGAAGCGCACATAGTCGTGAGGATCGGGATGAACGTTCACCAAAAACGGAATGGTACCGTAGAGCTTCCCGCCTTCTTTAAGAAGACGACGGACTTCGGCGAGCGCCGCATCGTGCGCGTTCAGGTGCTCAAGAATATTAAAGAGGAATACCGCGTCCTCTGACGCATCCGGAAGCGGCACTTTCTCCTTCGTGATATCCAGCGCGAAATCCGTGTTCGGACGCGGCACGACATCAACGGTTTGGATTTTCGTTTCTTTCGCTATGGGGATAAAGCGATAGTGACTGGCATATCCCCCTCCTCCCCCGATGTCCAAGAGATTGCCGGTAATCGGCTCCATTCCAAGCCAAAAGAGATTGGTCATCGTGCGGCTAATGGCTTTCCCGCGCACCGCCTCGCGAAGCACGGCAAAAAGCGATAGGTTATTCATGGAGACGGAATGGGTGTTCATAGTAGATACGCTTAACGAATGGCGCATGCGAATGTGGGACATCCAGTCTACGACTATTCCACTGCGCTTGTGCGCAGGGTTATTCGGTGCGGGGAGGCACGGGTCTCTCGCCCCCCCTGCGGTGAGCTTGTCGAATCCGCTGCGGTGCCGCTCTTAATCTTCATAAAAAGAAAGTATTTTGGAAACAAGCGTATCCAGATTATGATGCTCCATCACATACGCCCGCGCCTCTTTATTATAACCAAGTTTCCCCGCTTTAAAGGCGCGGGTAAGTGTCTCGGCAAGATTCGCGGCGTTCCCCTGTTCAAACTTGAAAATCCCCGGGGTGGATTCGGAAAACGCCTCGCTTGAAGTAAAGACCGCGCACCCGATGGCAAGGGCTTCAAGAACCGCTTTGTCAACCGCCCCCGTCAAACTCGCGTGGATGAAAGCGGAATACGGATATTCGGATAAGGCCGCCCCGTGCGGCGCCCCGCCGCAAAACGAGACAGAGGACCCGAATTCCTCGCGCAACTCCCGTTCATAGTTCCTATCCGCTTCCGTTATCGGTTCCCCTATGATTGAAAATCGCGCATCCGGAAATTTCTTCTTCAATGCAAGAAAACCGAGAACGGGCGTACGAAGGTCCTTCACCCGGGATATTCTGCCGACCGTAACCAAGTGGAGACTCGGCCTTCTTTCTGCGTTCGGGAGAAACAACGCCGCATCAACCCCGTGCCCCACGACCTCAATCTTTTTGCTTGAGAGACGGAAGCTTTCCTTGGATGCGGTAAAGACTTTGTCCACCAGTTTCTCGGCTAACCATAATCTCCAACTCACTTCCCGATGCACGTACCAAAAAGAGCTTTTCTTCCCGAACTTCTTGACGAGCGGATACGCCGCAATGACATACTCCGGACACATGTGAAAGAAAACACCGGTGGCTGAAGGAAGGTGCTCGCGAAGCAACGCCCGATAGCGCGCCAACCGCGCCAACCGAGATCGCCCTTCTTCTTTCCCAAGAGAAAATACCTTTACATTCTTTGGCAGCTCGTACACTCCCACCTCGTTTGCGATGACGATAACCTCTGCGTATTTTGCGAACGCCGCGAGCCACCTATGAAAAAAACCGAGATTTCTGTCGGAGATATCAACTTTTTGAGTAACGATGAGGAGCTTCATAGAGCAGGATGCCGCTTCTTGAAGATAAAAAGTTTGAGAATGAAAAAACTTTCAAAGGCGAGCATGATGCCCACAATAATCTGAGCGAGCATATATCCAAGGCCGACGATGTCAACGAAGAAATACATGAGCGCGGTATTGAGGGCGAGATTAATGACGGCAATCGTAAAGGAAAGGGACACCTGAATGTGCACTCGGTCGGTAGAGGCGTCCTGAAAGGTCCAAAATTTCTGAAGCGTAAAACTCACGAAAAAGGCGGCGACGAAAGCAAGCGCGGCGGAGAGAAGATAGTGCAGGCCGAACTCCTCGGTAAGAAAATAGAGCAACCCGAGGTCAACAACGGCAGAGGTGCCGCCGGACGCGATGAAGCGCAGAACCCGCGCGTGAGAGCGCAAGTACGGAGCAAGTTTCGGTATATACCGCTCAGCCCAGAGAAGACATCGTTCCTCCCACTCTTGTAGATGCCTGATCATACGTGTGAAGCGTCAAGGATTCCTGGCGCGTTTAATGCTACCGTACACGCCCTCCAAGAGGTCAAGGTCTTTGCCGCTTTCTATTAAAAGTCGGTTGTTCTTCGTCTCAAGCGCACGAAGGAGGGCACTGCCAAGAGGGTCTTTCACCGCTTTATTATACAACTCCGAGAAGGCGGCGAAATCCTTGATGAAGCAGTGCCCGCCCGCCCCTCTCCCTCCCGCTTCCATTTTTCCAGCGTGCCCGCTTTTGTGCACGGGCTCCATGTGCGAGGAACCGATGCGCGGGTCAGCGGCAATGGCTTCTTTGACATCCTGCCAGCGCATGCCGGTCTTCGCAGCGACATCGTACAAAAGATTGCTGAAGATTACCTTGAAATAGAGAAAGCAGTTCCCGCCATACTTCACGAGCTCCGCATCTCGTACATGCATCACGCGTTCAAAAGGGGCTTTCGGGAGCACCTGCATCACTTCCTTCGCCTTCCTCCGGTAGAGTTGTGTGTCTTTTGGGATGCCGACGATGTTGCGGTCGGGATGCGCCGCGTCATAGGCAGCGGTTCGCTCCCGCAAAAACTCGGGGGAGTGGAATACGAACAAGTGCGGAAACTTCTTGTTCAGGGCCTCGGTCGTGCCCGGAAGAATCGTTGACTTGATGACCGCCATCTTTCCTCTGCCGACCAAGCGAAGCACCTCTCGCACGATGGAGTAGTCAAACCCTTGCGGCGTTGAGGGCGTCGGGACGGCGATAAACACAATGTCGCACTCTTTTATCTTTCGTTTGCTGTGCACAAACTCCGGCCGTGTGGCGTAACGCACCACTTTGTATCCCCTCTGTTCAAAATCATCGGCATAATTCTTGCCGATGAACCCCTGCCCAATGAATCCAATAAGAGGTTTCTTTCCCTTACGGTCTTCTCCTTTTCTCCTTTTCATGATGGCGCCTATTGTAACCCGAAAGCGAAACAGTTCTATCTATTGACATGAGTTAGAGGATATGCTATCTTCACCCATAGCTTTTAACCTGCATTAAACCCAAAGAAAGGAGGGGAAAGTGAGTCCTTTGAAAAAAATCGTCGGTTTGGGGCTAGCGTTAATGTTAGACATTGGTAGCGGCATCATTATCACACGGTTGCTATTTGTAACATTAACCTTGGATGTACACTGGTATGACTACAGTCTGGGTGCATTCTTTTCTATGCTACCCGATCTGGATGTACTAGCACCGATAGTAAAGGAGCTATTGGGAGGATCCAAGGGGGATTCATCACACAAAGCTCTTCCTACCCACTATCCGCTAGTCATGATGCCAGTAGCGGGTCTTGCGCTCCTTTGCATGGCACCAAGCCATTACGCGTTACTGACGGTCATCTGCCTCTTTATGCACTTTGTGCACGACAGCTGGCAGAGCCAAGAAAAGGGACCGGGCGTCCGCTGGCTTGCCCCGTTTGGAAGAAGGTACTACCAAATTCTTTCCAGACACTCTGCGAATGGAAGATTTCACCTCTTTCTCACCGTAAGTCCAAAACGAGTACAAGAGACCTTTAAGGAGACGCTAGAGGAATGGCTTAACTCAAGGTTCTTCTGCTTTACATTGGAGAACCTGATCGGGGTAGCCACCTTCATAATAGGTGTGCTAATAATTTTATCTTGAAACCCGCAGACGCATGGGAGTTACCGGACAATCGGTAACTCTTTTTTATTTCTCCATTTAGCAATAGCATGCTATAGCGTACTATTGCTAAATTTATGCCTCAAGAAAATACCTATGATCGTATCTATTTTTTGTCTGAGAGTGCCTGCCACTCTTCAATTTGTTTCTCTATATGCGCTTCCCTGCTTGGAAGCGCCTTAAAAGCCTTAAAAGCTCCTTCTCCGAGCCGAGCGCGAAGTTCCGGCTTGTCAATGAGTTCTCTCATTGCACGTATCAGCTCATGCTCGTCTTGGACGGGAATAACAAGCCCGCTCTCCTCATTTTTAATTACCTCCCGCGCAAGCCCGACGTCGGTCATGATGATGGGAAGCAAGGCATAAGCCGCCGAATCCATGCCCTCGTT
>CAYHPP010000076.1:0-4288 GCA_964358745.1 uncultured Candidatus Saccharibacteria bacterium
GGTTCTTTCCTCATTACCATATAATACATCTTCTGCGGATGTCAGACATCCACAAGCGCATTTTTTTGAGAACTTCGCAGAGTAGCTACGCCTTTGATTTCCAAAAGTTAAGCTTGCCGTATTGCTCCGCGAACGGGCCCAGGATTTTAGGCCACTGCGGTTCAATCGGCGCGACCTTCGGCCGGATGGTGTGCAAGTTTTTAAAACCGTGGACCGTGTCGTCTTCGGAGGTTACTTGTTTTACATTATTGAAGTCGTGAGCGAAGGTTGTTTCGCCTAAGAAATTGTAAATGCCGGCGAGGGTTTCTCTCGGCCTCGTGGTTAAGTCGTCAAAATCCACAAAATGCATCCTGTCGCCGAAGCCGCGTACCAGCGCGTCGTTGATGCGGTTGTAAGCGAGGCCGACCGGCTGGTCGCCCTGCAGCCAGACCTCGCAGCGTCCTTGGACCGTTTGGAACTTGAAGTAGTAGGCGGACTCTTGGGCGGTTTGCGAGGTTTCCGAGGCAATGCGCCAGAGTTTTTCAAAACTGGCGAGGATGTCGCGAAGGTCGCGGACCGGCACCAGTACTTTGGCTTTGTGGCCAAGAATCGTCTCCGCCATTTCTAAAAGAGAGAGCCAGCCGCGGCATTTGTCAAAAATGACCGGCTGGTCAATGTCGGAGTAGTAACTTTGCAAAATGCCGCGCATGACGCGGAGCTTTGCCGGTTCGTTCGGCGCGGCCTTGAACTCCAGATGCTGGTCCCAGGTGTTCCGAACGCCGAAGATAATATCCATGATGCCGGAGGTGCCTTCAACGTAGAACCGCGGATTTTGCGCCAGAATGTTGCAGAGAAGCGTTGAGCCGCTCCGCGGCAGTCCGGCGATGAAGTAGTAGTCCTTTTGAGAAGGCGGCTTTGCCTCCCGCCCTCCTCTACTTTTTTGCATTTTTCTGGTCATCATCTTGCCCTTGATTGATCGTCTATCTCGTTCACCTTGTCTTCAACTCTTTCTCTGTCGTCCGGTTGTCTGAGAATATGCGATTTAGTTATCATAACATAGACTTCTCAAACGCAAACCGCCCCGATTCATCCGCCGCGGCGGACGAGTTAGGGCGGTATTCTGTCGGTTTTGAACCTTTCAACTTTGAACTTGCAACCTTCAACTCTCTAGTAGTCCATCCCTCCTCCCGGCATCGCGGGCGCGGCAGTCTTCTCTTCTTTCGGTTCCTCCGCAACGGCAACCTCCGTCGTGAGGAGAATCGCCGCGGCCGATGCGGCGTTTTCAACGCCAAGCCGCGTTACCTTGACGGGGTCAACTATCCCCGCCGCGACCATATCAGAAATCATTTCGTCCTTGAGCGCGTCATAGCCGAAGTTGCCACGGCCTTTCTTCACTTCTTCCACAATAACAGAGCCGTCATCCTTTCCGGCGTTCACCGCAATCTGGCGAAGCGGCGCCTCAAGAGCTTTTATGACGATATTGAACCCGACTTCAAATTCTGTGGTAGTCTCCGCCTTGTTTTTATTTTTCTCGTTTTCAATCCAGTGCTTTGCTTTCTGCGCGGCCTTGATGAGCGCGACGCCCCCACCCGCGACAATTCCCTCGGCAATGGCCGCCTTTGTCGCGTTCACCGCGTCCTCAATTTTGAGCTTCAGATACTTCATTTCGGTCTCGGTTGCCGCTCCGACTCGAATGACCGCCACGCCGCCCGAGAGCTTGGCGATGCGCTCATCCAATTTTTCAATGTCATATTTTGAATCGGCCTCTTCTTTTTGCTTGCGTAGCTGCTGCAAACGGGCTTCAATCTCCGCCTTTTTCCCTTTGCCGCCCACAATCGTCGTATCGTCTTTCGTCGCGATGACGCGATGGGCGGAACCAAGCACATCCAGCTTCACGGTCTCAAGCTTGAGCCCCAGTTCGTCGGAGACAACCTGCGCCCCGATCGTGGCCGCGATGTCGTGCAACATATCCTTCTTTCTGTCGCCGTATCCGGGCGCTTTCACCCCGAGCACGTTAAAGGAGCCGCGGAGTTTATTGAGCACAAAAGTAGTAAGCGCCTCGCCCTCAATGTCTTCGGCGATGATAAGAAGGTCTTTCTTTCCGCTCTGCGCGAGCTTTTCAAGAAGCGGCAATATCTCCTTGATGCCCGAAATCTTCTTGTCGGTTACAAGAATGACCGGGTCTTCCTGCACCGCCTCCATGCGCTCGGCGTTCGTTATCATGTACGGCGAGACATATCCTTTATCAAACTGGAGTCCCTTAACGACTTCATAGTCAATGCCGACCGACTGCGACTCTTCCACCGTCACGACGCCGTCCTTGCCAACCTTGCCTATGGTTTCGGCGATTTTCTCTCCGAGTTCCGCCGATTCCGCGGCGATGGTCGCAACCTGCTTAATCTCCTCTTTGGTTTTTATGGGCGTCGCGGCGGCTTTCAGCGCGTCCACGACTTTTTCGGCGGCGCGTTCAATGCCGATACGAACGCCCATGGGGTTCACCCCCATCGTGGTCTGGCGGAGCCCTTCGGACACAATCGCTTGGGTCAAAATCACGCTTGTCGTCGTGCCGTCGCCCGCAACATCATTCGTCTTCTCGGCGACCTCCTTCACAATCTCGGCGCCCATGTTTTCAAATCTGTCTTTGAGTGAAATCTCCTTCGCGATGGAGACGCCGTCGTTCGTAATGGTCGGAGCGCCATAGCTCTTCTCAAGCACGACATTCCTGCCCCGAGGGCCGATGGTTATCCGTACCGCGTTTGCTACCGCGTCCACGCCGCGCTTCAGGGAACGCCGGGCTTCTTCGTTGTATAGAATCACTTTGCTCATATTCTTCGCAAAAACAAATACTAATGATACCAATGCATTCCAATCTACAAATACCTACTAATGCTGGCTTTTCTTATTCGCAGGTATCCGTTGCGTTGGCATACATTCGCAGATTAGTATTTTTTGTTGAGATTACTTGATAAGATAATCGCCAAAATGCTTGATTCCGCCACCATTTCATACTCCACTCCGTCAATCGTCAGTTTATCGCCCCACTGAAAAAGCACTTTGTCGCCGACTTTGACCGTCATCGGGACAAGCACGCCGTCATCGTACTTCCCGGGGCCTACCGCGACCACTTCGCCTTTCTTCGCCCCGCGGTCTTCGCCTGCGGATTCCGGAATGATAATGCCCGAGACGACCTTCTCGCCCTCGTCTTTCATTTCGCGCACAAGCACGCGGTCGCCGAGTGGCCTGACGCGAAGGTTATTACTTTTTGCGCCCTCGGTTGAGACTTTTTTCTTCGTGGTTTTTTTTGCCATAGCTATTATGCGAATCAGCGAATGCATTCGAATATCCGAATATATGCGAATCAGAACAGTCCCAAATCTTATTCGCAACTATTCGTTAATTCGTACCAATTCGGATATTCGCATCACACTATATACTGTTAAAGTTGACCATTTGTTACTCCAAACAGTCCTTACACAAAGGATTTGAGCGCGCTAAGTATAGCGATTTTCCCTCCCAATGCAAACTTGACAGAGATACGGAGGTATGATACCGTGCTGTCAGCATTTTGCGCGTTTGTGGGATTTTCCCGCTGTGCGGGAAATATGGCGAAAGCCGTATCGTGATTGATTCTCCAAAGCGCGCGCTGCACGTTCAACATATGAATACCAAAATTCGGTTCGGGTCGGTGTTGTTGTGTGACGCCCGGAATTTCGCGGGCAAGGTGAAAGTGGAGGGAGAACCTGTGGAAGCTGTTTTCTCTCTCGACACGCAACGCCCTCTCATTGAGGGCCTCTATACTCCGGAGTTTGGCTACGGCGATCCGGACCCCGCGCAACTCCTCAATCCGTACTGCGGAATGGAGGCGGAATGGAGATTGCGTGCATCATTGGGGTACATTATGAGTTAGAGACGAGCCCTGGCAAGAGAACGCTACGCCGCAGGGTGAAAGTCTCGGTGTGGAGCCCTCTCGAATCGTACCGGAATATCGGGAAGGCGATTGCCGCGAGGCCGGTATATGAGGCGATGGAGTTCACCCTTTACAAGGGGAAACCCACCTCAGTGAACCAACGGCGGGTAATCGCTTCCGGCAGTGTGCAGGAGTTGCAACTCGCGTACCCGCGCGGAGTGCAACCTGCCCCACTGGCTCCGGAACACAGGGCGATGGACTTCACCTTTCGGGTCCGTTTTTATGAACGAAAGCCGAATGGACGCAGAGGGCAAGTCCCTGACCCGCGCCAAAAACCGGCATGGATGCCGGAGGAGCCATTCCAGCCAACGAACGAGCAGGGCGAGCTCCTTGCGACCCGCG
>CAYHPP010000077.1:0-4264 GCA_964358745.1 uncultured Candidatus Saccharibacteria bacterium
TATCCAAGTCGCGCCTTCAATATCCCATCAACAGAGATTCCGCGGGTAACTCACGATCGTGGTAATTTTGCTAAATTGAGTACTCCTTAGTTTCTCTTTCTACTAGCTACTAACTACTGTCTACATCTACTATCTACTATCCACCTTCTATTTTATACTTACCGCATGCCAGAGTTCACGCCTCTCAATGTGCATAGTCATTATAGCTTGCTGAACGCTCTTCCCAAGATTCCAGACCTCGTTTTGCTTGCGAAGAAACGCGGATACCGCGCGCTTGCTCTTACCGACAACGGCAACCTCTATGGCGCTCTTGAGTTCTACAAGGAGTGCAAGAAAGCGGGAATTAAACCCATCATTGGGTTGCACGCGTATCTTGCCATCCGCGGCCGCTTGGACAAACAAACTGGCGTTGATAACAGAAGGCACCGTATCATTCTTCTTGCCAAGAATGAGGCCGGATACAGGAATCTCATCAAACTTTCAAGCCGCTCGCACATTGAAGGGTTCTACTACAAGCCGCGCATTGATCGCGACCTCCTCACGGAACATGCGGAGGGGCTTATTGCCGTCGCGCCGGCGTTTGATTCCGATATACGCTCTCTCCTCGCCATGCGCGACGAAGAGGCGCTTGCCTCGCGCCTCTCATTCTATAAGGAGCTCTTTGGCGAGGACGGCTTTTACCTTGAGGTGAGCCGGCATCCTGAAATAAACGGGCACGACGCGGCCATGGACGCCTTGGCCGAACTCGGGAAGAGACGCGGAGTCCCTCTCATTGCTTCGCAGGAAACATACTACCTCCTCCCCGAGGAAAAACGCGCACGCGAAACGCTTCTTCTCGTGAACTCTCAGAGTGAACCGCGAGAACGCGAGGCGGACAACGCCGATTTCTCTTTTCCGACCCCCGAGGCGATGCAAACGCTCTGGAAGGACTTCCCGGAGGCAGTGTCAAACACAGCCCGCGTCGCAGAAGCCTGCGACCTTTCGCTTACGCTCGGCGAGTGGGTGTTTCCGAACTACAAGACGGCAAACGGCGAGAGCCACGACGAGGAGCTTCGGCGTATGGTCCTTGGTGGAATAAGGCGAAGGGGGATGGCCGATACGCCAGAACTCACGTCGCGCGTGGAGTATGAGCTCGGTGTCATCAAGGGGAAAGGATATGCACCCTATTTTCTCGTCGTCGCTGACTTGCTTCGCTTCGCGCATGAGCGCGGTATCTTAACGACTATCCGCGGGTCGGTTGCGGGTTCCCTTGTCACCTATCTCGCGGGCATCACGAACGTCAATCCGTTTGAATACAAGCTTCCGTTTGAACGATTCTTGAATCCCGAGCGTCCTACGCCTCCCGACATTGACATGGACTTCGCGGACGACCGCCGCGACGAGATGATTGACTACGCCAAGCAGAAGTACGGAGAAACGCACGTGGCCCAAATCGGAACCTTCGGCACCATGATGGCGCGCGGGAGCGTCCGCGACGTCGCGCGAGCTTTGGGGTTTGAATATGGGGCGGGCGACCGTATCGCCAAACTCATCCCCTTCGGCTCCCAAGGATTCCCCATGTCGATTGATACGGCGCTTGAGATAGTTCCCGAGCTGTCCTCGCTCTACCAGAGCGATGAAACCTCAAAGACAATTATTGACATGGCGAAGAAAATTGAAGGGTGCGCCCGCCACATCAGCGTACACGCGGCCGGCGTTGTGATTTCCCCGACGCCCTTGACCGACTTTGTTCCGCTGCAACTCGACCCCAAAGGCGGCAAACTTATCACGCAGTACGACATGCACGCCGTTGAGGACGCGGGGCTTCTGAAGTTTGATTTTCTCGGCATCAAGAACCTCTCCATCCTCGCGGACGCGGTGGCGCTCGTGAAGAAAATAGAAGGAAGAGACATTGACATTGAGAACGCGCCGCTTGACGATGCAAAGACATTTGAGATGCTCGCGCGCGGCGAGACCGGCGGGCTCTTCCAACTCGGGGGCGGCGGCATGACGCGTTACCTCAAGGAACTCCGCCCTTCCTCCATTCATGACATCAACGCCATGGTGGCCCTCTACCGCCCGGGTCCCATGGAAAACATTCCACAGTACATTGAGCGAAAGCATAACCCGGCGCTCGTGCAGTACCTTGATCCGCGGCTTCGAGACATCCTTACAGATTCCTACGGCGTCGTAACGTACCAGGACGATGTGCTCCTCATCGCGATCCGGCTTGCTGGATATTCATGGCTTGAGGCGGACAAACTCCGCAAAGCTATGGGTAAAAAGATTCCCGCAGAAATGAAGGCGCAGCGGGAAAAGCTCATTGCGGGTTTCATCAAGGGCGGACTCTCAAAAGAGAAGGCTGAAAAGCTGTGGGGACTTATAGAGCCGTTCGCGGCTTACGGTTTTAACAAAGCGCACGGCGCGAGCTATGGCAAGGTGGCGTACCAGACGGCGTACATGAAGGCGAACTTCCCCGCCATTTATATGTCCGCGGTTCTCACGGCCGACTCTGGGGACGTGGAGAAAATTGGGGAAATAATCGCCGAATGCACGCGGATGAGGATTCACGTGTTACCCCAATCCATCAATGAAAGCTACTCTAGCTTCACGGTAGTGAAGGCGGAGAATTCCGAATCGCAAGCATCAAATTCTGGTTCGACTCCGCTCAGAGTTCGACTGAGGCTCACTCGAAGTCCCATCCCGAGCCTGTCGAGGGACAAACAAATCCCAGATTCCAATATACAAACTCAAGACCAGGAGAACAATGAAAGCCCTCTTGACCGTATCCGCTTCGGGCTCATGACCATCAAAAACTTCGGCGAGGGTATCTCGCACGCCATTATTAGAGAACGGAAAGAGCGCGGCAAATTCAAGTCGCTTGCAGATCTTCTAGAACGGGTGAACGACCGCAATTTGAACAAAAAATCGCTTGAGGCGCTTATCAAAGCCGGAGCGCTTGACGAACTCGGGGAACGAGGGGAGATGCTTGTGAACATTGAGTTACTCCTTTTGCACAACAAAGAGGGCGCGCGGCAGCCCGCGAACCAAGATTCCCTGTTCGGCTCGCTTGGCGGTGTTGCACTGCCCTCCCTTCGTCTGGAGAAGACGCCCCCCGCAACCAAAGAGGAGAAACTCGCGTGGGAAAAAGAATTGCTCGGCCTCTACATTTCGGGGCACCCGCTAGACAAATTCCGGGAGACACTTCAAAAGCGCGAGTTTACAATCAAGAGAGTCAAAGAGGAATTCAAAGAGGGCATGACGGTTGTCGTGGGAGGCATCGTTGAGGAGCACAAGCCCATCATCACCAAGAAAAATGACCTGATGGCATTTCTTCGCGTCGCTGACCTTTCATCCTCCATTGAAGTCGTTGTGTTTCCGAGCGTTTACGAAGAGTCCAAAAAGTTTCTTGCCCCCGAAAGCTGTGTCGCGATAAAGGGGCGTTACTCAACTCGCAACGGCGTCCCGAGCCTCATCGCGGAAAAGATAAAGGAGCTTAAGTAGACATGCGAATATGCGAATCCTCCGGAGGCGGACGAGTAAAGATTAAGAGCGGCACCGCAGCGGATTCGACAAGCTCACCGCAAGGCGAGAGACCTGTGCCTGGCCGCACCGAAGACGGCGCGCGGAGCGCAGTGGAATAGTCGTAGACTGGGTGTCCCACATTCGCATGCGCCATTCGTTAAGCGTATCTACTATAAAATGATGCGTGTCGCCTCCTTTGTTAATTCCTACCTTGAATTTCTTCGTTCCACAACAGTAGCAATCCAAGACGAGACAAAGCAGAGAAGCGCGAGTTGAATCGCCGGGGTAAGTCCGATGCGGAGCACCGGGACAATCGGCATCGCATCCGCATACACCCACCTGCCGGTTGTAAGTGCCCACGTTTCCAGAGCGACGGCAAAAATCACCAGCGCGAGGTAGAGTATCCAGTGTCTGTTCTCCAGGCACCGAAAATACAGAAAAGGAAATGAAAAGAGGGTAATAACGACAGCGTCAAAAAGTGCGGCGCGAAAAAGTATAAAGTCGGTTATCACCCCGTTCTGGTACGACATGTAGAGCGCAGAGTGAGCGTGCTCCCAAAGCAGATTAAGGAGAAACCCTGCCGCAGCGATGACGATGAGCCGTCTCATACGATCCATCTTTTCATCATACCATCTCCACCACCCGATTACTTACCCCCCGCGTAGCGGGCTCTCTTTGATCATTCATTTAGCAAATTCACCACGACCGTGAGTTACCCGCGGAATCTCTGTTGATGGGATATTGAAGGCGCGACTTGGAT
>CAYHPP010000078.1:0-4248 GCA_964358745.1 uncultured Candidatus Saccharibacteria bacterium
GAGGCGCTTCCGGGAGCCGTTACATACGTCTCCGACACGACGCATAGCATGAATCGTACCGAAATTACCTGCGCTAACTGCGGCGCGCACCTCGGCCACGTCTTTGACGACGGACCGACATCCACCGGCAAACGCTTTTGCGTGAATTCCTGCTCATTGGATTTTGAAGGAGACGCGGAAGGAGCTGGAACAAAGAAAACACTGAACTGACACGGGGAAAAGTTAACCACCTATGTCAATATATGTGCCGCAGCTTCACTTTACTTGGGTAAAGTGGAGCAAGGGGCACCACAAAATCATTATGCCGCAGATTGTCATCAAAGCCATGCTCATTGTAAGGAACGGCGAGAAGCTCCTTTTGAGCCGCGGCTTTGATGAGGTTAAGGGGCAGGCGTTTCTGCGGCCGCTTGGCGGACATGTGGAGTTTGGAGAGCGTGGCGAGGAAACGATCAGGCGAGAAATGAAAGAGGAACTTGGGTGCGACGCGCACGATGTGAAGTTTGTGTCGGTCATTGAGAATTTTTTTACATACAACGGGAAAAAGGGGCATGAGATTATCCTCGTCTATGAAGGGAAGCTCGCTCGTGAGTCGCTTTACCGAAAGAATTCTTTTACGTTTACCGAAGGCGACCGCACATCCATTGCAGGTTGGTTTTCACGGGCCGATGTTGAAAGAGAGGGGATCCCAGTATACCCGCCGTTTGGCTACTTCTCGCAGTAATACGAATGCAACGAATTATCATGCGAAATCCGCCGCGGCGGACGAATCCACGAATGCAGATGCCGCTTTTGCGAGTATTATGGCCGTAGTTAGATGGAAGACGACCCTGTGGATAACTCGCTTTGACAAAAGCAAAACAGGTGTATCATTAAAGCGAGGTCTGGGATTTGATGGCTGTACCGCGAGGGAATGCCATACAGTATGCAACAAGACTGATAGAATCCTCGGCCTCACTAAAAACCCCGCGAGAGCGGGATTTTTAGTGCCTGGTTTTTCAAACATTCGGCGGAGGTGCGGACGCCTGCGGTTTTTTCTTTCCGCACACGGGACAGAAAGGCAACTGCGCGATACGTTTGTTGTTGCAAAGCGCGCACGGTTCCTTAAGCGCCACTCCGCATTTCGGGCAGTAATCCTCAAACGGATTGATAGTGAACGAACACCCCGGGCATTTATTGTCCTTCAGGCGGCGTACGGCAATTCGTGCCGGGCTGAAGATTCGCTTCTGAATAAAATACACAATGCCCCCGAACAGCGCGATGACGATTAACACCGTTCCGTAATAGAGAATGTACCGGAGAATCGGCACGGATAAGAATATTCTAAAAATTCGTTCTATCCATGCCTTTGGGATGATGTCATACAGAAAAACCAGAACAACCTGCAGGAAGAGGATGGCGAACGAGCCCATGACTGCCATAGCGATGATTGAGTATGGGCTATTTCTCTTTTTTAGCGAGAGATACCAGCGGGTGGCGGCGGCGAAGATAGGAAGTACGAAGAGAAGCATTAAGCCAAAAACCTTAACACGATACCACGCGTATTTTGAGGCGTAGCTGTCCTGCGCCCGCTCAAATGCCGCCTTGAGCGGGGCAATATAAGGTTCTACACGCGAGACTTCAATCTGTTTTGTCGCTTCTAGTCCTGCAATCATGTCTGCGTTGGTGCCGATGGAACTGCGGAGGCCGGTGATAGACTGTTGTATGCCGGCACGGTTGTAGAGTACCTCTTCTCCCGCCATTTTTTCCTGCAAGCTGACATCGTATTGGCGCTGCGCTTGTTCAATCTGTCCCTGCAAACTGGAATTTTGATAGGTAAGATTGGAAATCTGCAGGTTGAGTTCGGCGATTTTTTGAAGCGAGGGAAAGATCTGGTTTACCTGTTCCTCAATGCCGAATTCCCGGTCAATCTGGGTGAAGGCGCACGGGGATGTTCTCTGTCGGACTTTGTAATTATTAATGACATCGCTCGCGCAGTATGCAGGCGGAACCGGCATCGTCAGCATTTTTCTGAGGTCGGAAAAGATAGTCTGTCCGATAGTGACGATGAAAATCGCCATGACGATAAGGAGCAGAGAGCCCGCTCTGGTGGTGCTCTTTTCCGTCACTTCTTCATAGGCCTCTAATCCGTCCGAGGCATTCTGGCGGCGCTTAAAGAATGAGAACATAGTAGAGAACTAGCGGTTAATCACTTCAGTATACCCCACTACACGCGCTTTTCGGAGCTATACTGTGCGTATGCGAATAGTGGGACACTTAGATATGGATGCATTCTTCGCTGCGGTGGAGGAGCGGGAGCGGCCGTACCTTAGGGGTCAGCCGATTGCCGTGTGCACTTCAACTCCGTTCAGTGTCAATCCTAAAGAGGATTCTGTTGTTGAGTATGAGGAACAATATCGCGTACATCGTGCACATCCTAAGCTTGTTGAAGGATTGAGTCCCGACCCGGACGGGGGGAAAGGGCGTGGAGTCATTTCCACCGCAAATTACGCGGCGAGGAACTATGGCATTCACTCGGCCATGCCGGTGCGGCAGGCGTGGAAACTCTCCGAAGCCGCGCGGAAGAAGGGGCTCCCGCCCGTTGCGTTCATTTCCTCAGGCTTTCGCAAGTACGGTGAGACTTCGCGGCGCATTATGCGGATTATCCGCTCCCATCTCAGGGAGACGGAGAAGAATCTGTTTGAAAAGGAAAGGCCGGCTCTTGAGCAGACAAGCGTGGACGAGTGCTTTTTTGACATCTCTTTTGCCGGCTCGTTTGGTGCGGCGAAACGCATTGCGGAGCGGATTAAGAAAGACATCACAAGGAAGGAACGGCTCACGGCTTCAATAGGCATCGGGCAGAACAAACTTATCGCCAAAATCGCCTCCGATTTCAAAAAACCCGACGGCCTTACGGTGATAGAACCGGAGCGCGCGCTTGATTTCTTATCAGCGCTTCCCGTGCGGAAGATCCCCGGGGTCGGCCCGAGGGCGGAGGAGAAGTTCCTCCGCCTGCGCGTCAAGACGGTTGCCGACGCGCGGAAACTCGGCGAAGAAAAGCTTCGGGACATGTTTGGGAAATGGGGGAGTGAACTCTTCTCAAAATTTCGAGGAGAAGATGATTCGCCGGTTGTCATAGAGGCACCCCCTGCAAAATCAATCGGCGAACAGGAGACGCTCTCGGAAGACTCACTGGATATGGAGACGCTTCTCTCGCATCTTGAGCTGCAGGCGGCAAACATCATCCGGTACCTCGCAAAGGAGGGGTTCGCGAGTTTTCGGACCTTGGTGCTCACCGTCCGGTTTGCGGACTTTGAGACCGTATCCCGCTCGCGGACACTCTCGCATCCGGTTTCCGACGCGGAAACGCTTCGCCGTCATGTGACGCAGATGTTCTTTCCGTTTCTTGACCGGCGCGAGAACCCACGGCGCAAAAAAATCCGTCTTGTCGGCGTGCGGATTGAAAAATTGGCGTAGCTGTTCTCGCGCATTTTTTGGAGTATGTTATCATCCATGCATGAATGAAACTCCCGTTACCGAGAGGACAGTGAGCGAACGGCGCAAAAAAGGGCTGAAGCAAATCGGCATCGGCGCCGCCGTGCTCATCATTGCCGCTTTTGCTTACGATTGGGGCAAGGAGAGCGTTTCGCCGGTAGAAAGTTTCGCCGAATGCGCCGCGGCGGGGTTTCCCATTATGGAAAGCTATCCGCGCCAGTGCCGGAGTACGGACGGAAGAATCTTTCGCGAAGACATCGGTAATGAGCTTGAAAAAGATAACCTCATACGAATAAGCGAGCCGCGACCAAACGCGATGATTACGAGTCCACTTAACGTTACTGGCATGGCCCGCGGAAATTGGTTCTTTGAAGCGTCTTTTCCCGTTAAGCTCCTAGATAGCTCGGGGAGCGAAGTGGGGCGTGGAATCGCTACGGCTAAAGGAGAGCCCGCCCGACCGGGCGACGCCGGTCGTTCGGGCGGGTGGATGACGACGGAGTTTGTTCCGTTTGAAGCGACATTGAAATTCGTCGCGCCAGCAGCGGGCACTGGGATACTCGTCTTGGAAAGAGATAATCCGTCGGGACTTCCCGAACACGCCGACGAGCTTCGCATTCCGGTGAGATTTGAAACGGCGGCGGTATCCCCTCCTACCGCAAAAGCATGCCGCAAGAGCGGCTGTAGCGGACAGATTTGCTCTGATGAGGACGTCATTACCACCTGCGAATACAGAGAGGAATACGCTTGCTACAAGGGTGCGCGATGCGAGCGGCAAGC
>CAYHPP010000079.1:0-4150 GCA_964358745.1 uncultured Candidatus Saccharibacteria bacterium
TCTAACTTGGTCGTATAATGCAGCCCGAATAAAACTTGTGTCAGAAGAAGCGAATCTTTCCCGTGCGGCGCGAAGCGCCGCGCTTTCCTTTTTCATTTTATACCCTCTATTTCCTATGTCAAGATATCCACACCACTATGTTTGATTTCTTTACACATATCCTATAGACTTACAGTATGAGTAATAAATACGCACAATTTATAAAGGCACTTCGGACGGAGCGCGGTTTTTCTCAATTAGTTATTGCCGAGAAACTCGGTATTTCAAGGGCTTCATATATCGCCATAGAGCGCGGAAGTCGCGATCTTACCCTTGAGGAGGCAGAAAAGATAAAGGACTTGTTTGGTATTTCAATTGAAGAGTTTGCAAAAGCGACGATTCCCAAATATGAAAAGTACAAGCAAATGATCGTTGCTTTTCTTAGATCTTCTGTTTCCAGTGACGGTAAAGTGCCGAAAACAAAATTGGCAAAGCTTCTCTATCTTGCTGATTTCGCTTCCTATTATCACAAGTTGGAAAGCATGAGCGGTATGCAGTATCTCCGCCGTGCATACGGCCCCGTGCCTGACCCGTACTTCCGTGCGCTTGCAGAGCTTGAGGAAGAAGGCAAGATTGCAATAGATCGAAAGGGTGATGCTCTTTTGGTGTCGGTTTCCGGTGCTTCGTCAAAACAAAAACTTGATTTACTCAAGAGCGATGAGGTTGCGCTTATAAAAAAGATAGGAGAAAAGTGGAAAAATAAAAAGACACGCGATATTGTCGATTTTACTCACGAACAACTTCCGTACAAACTTTGCACACCGGATGAGTTAATTCCGTATGAGTTGATAATCCAGCAAGACCCCGACTATGTCTATTAGCTATGCGGTTATCGTTCCGAAATATGCCGAACGCCACTTTATTTCAAAATTTAGGAAAAGATACAAAGGGGCTTGGGATATAACGTGGAGCGCTCTTAATGAGGAGTTTAAACGCATAGACACTCTTATCGGTACAACGAGCATCGCAGAAACCATTGCTGATGTAGCGAGTATAAAGATTTGTAAAACGGAGTTCCGTGTTCACGGCACACAGGAATCAAGACACGGGTCTGGCAACCGGTGTATTGTTGCTGTTCATAAAGATTCTTGCAGTGTGCATGTTTTGATTGTGTATCATAAAAACGATTTGGGTGGGTCAAACGAAACCGCAAGTTGGAAGGCGATGGTAAGGGAAAACTATTCGGAGTATGCAAAAATGCTCTAAAAGGGAGCTCCCGCCGTTACTCGCGGGCTCTTCGTACCGAAGCTGTACACCTTTCGCGTTTTGCAGACAAAGAATTTTTCTGCAGAAAGATAGCCGTGCACTTTCAAGAAACTATGCGAGCGCCCCCTTGATTTTTTGCTTGAAGGGGGTAGCATTCCTTTTAGAGTCAAACATTCAGAAAAGAATCCAATGAACAAAACATTCCTATTCGCGAGAACGAACGCGGTTGTCGGGCGCGATACGCGCGGCCGCTCCCGCATCGCATCGGCGATTGACACCGCCCTTGACCGAACCGTTATTGTGACAACGCCCATCTTGGTCGGGGCGGGAGCGATTATCGGAGATAAAGTGGTGACCTCACTTCTTCTCGTGGCGAACTTTGCAGAAGTGTCGGTTCGCTTCCGACGGGGAAAGAAAATGGCTGCCTTTGTGACGCGGCGTGACCGGGGACGCAATCTCGCGGAACTCCTGCCTTCTTCGAGGGCTCTTGGAACCTCATGCCGTGAGCCCCTTGCATCATCTCGTGAGCCTCGCATCGGGGAAGTGCATACTATCGGAGACCCGCTCCTCGTGCCGAACGCTTCCATCGGCGTTCCGCTCATTCATGTCGCCGGCATGCTCTATGTCACCATACTCGGCAGACGATTTGAGGACCGCCTTAAGATTAATCCGAACGCGCCTCGCGGGTTCATTGGGAGCGCCGTCTGGAATATCGAAGGAGAGCTCGTGGGTCTCACGATCGGCGAGAAAATTCCGCCCAAGGGTGACCCGACGGATAGGGCCTTTAGGAGCGTCTACGCTCTTCCCGCCGAGCAGGTTATGGAGTTCGCGGAATCTCAGAGTTAGATACCGGTCTGCTGTCTGTATGGGCGGCAGACCTTGTTTTTTGTGGGCGCACGGTTGGGGGCAGAGGGAGTTGACGGCGCACAAGCCAAAATAGTGCCGATATGCTAGGATAGGGGGGTTATTAAATAAGCTATATCAACATATGGCAAAAGAAAACTCTGCGTTTATGAAGCCGCTCAATGTGAGCGCGGACCTCGCGGTTGTCGTCGGCAAGGGCCCCATGCCCCGCTCGGAAGTCGTTAAGAAGCTCTGGGTCTATATTAAGAGCAAGAATCTGCAGGACCCAACCAATAAGCGCAACATAAAGGCGGACGCGGCGCTCAAAAAGGTGTTTGGCGGAAAGGATGTGGTCAACATGTTTGAAATGACGAAGCTCGTCTCCGCGCATCTCTCCTAGATGAAAAAGGACGGGGAGCGTCCCATTCTTCCTTCATCATGGTAAGCGAGGAGATACAACGGCTGTGTAAACGCGTTCCTCCTGCCGAGACAGAGCAGGAGCCGGGGCCCTATATCACCGTGGAGCATTTGACGGGGCGTTTCGGCGCGATGTACGAGAAAGTGCGCTCGCTTGTTGATTACAAGGAATACCATGTCATCCGCAGGAGCGCGATCAAGCGTATCGTCAACCGGCAGCTCTATCTTGAGCGCGCGTCAGGGAACATCGGCGTAGCCTTGCTTCGGGACCTTGTGGAGAGCGGCTATCTCCCGAACAATCGGGTCCCCGAGTCAAGGGCCGCCACAGTGCTTCGCATCATCAACAAATGGACCCTTCTCGGACGAGAGGGCCTCGCGACATCACTCGCCCTTGAGTTCGCCGCAATTGAAATTGAGCGTTTCCTCTATCCCGACCTTTTGACCGACCTCGTCGCCGAAGCGTTTTTTAAAGAAACGGAGCCGTTTGTCGTGTATCAAACCGCGAAGGTCGGCAACGCGCCGCTCATCACCTATGCGGCGTGCCGTCGAAGCTTCCTTTCTGAAGACCAACCCGGGCTGCTGTACGCCCTCCTCGTCCGTTCAATACCGGATATTGCGGGAAGCGAGGTGAGCGAAGCGGCGCTCCTTTCAAAGGTTCAACACATTTTCCAGACGCTCCGAATGGTGGACGGCATCGCAACCGACCCGCTCGTCTGGAAAGTTTCCACGCGGCTCAAAAATCACGCGCTGTACTACTCGGTACTCCTTGAGGTGCTGCGCTCATACGGGAGCGGCGCGGAGATTATCTTCAGCGACGAGGAGAAACTGACTGAACTCATTCGGGAGATTATAGAAAAAAAACAGCGCCAGCAGAGGAAGCTCATTACGGTAAGCGGGCGGCGGGCGGTGATTTATCTTCTGCTCACAAAAATTCTTCTCGGCGTCCTTTTGGAGTGGCCGTATGAACGCTTCATTCTCGGCTCCGAAAATTACCTCGCGCTTGGAACGAACGCGCTCTTTCACCCCATCCTTCTTTTTCTCATGGTTACATTCGTCGGGACGGAAAGAAAAGGAGTGCAGCGGGTGATTGACGGAGTGTCCGCGATCGTGCAAGGGAAAGAGATGAAGCAGGTCTTTATCCGGCCGCCCGCGAGTCAGGCGACATTTTTCTTCGTCGTGTGTTTCTATGTGTTGCTCTTCGCCGCTTCCTTCGGGGCGATTCTTTGGGCGCTCATCGCGCTTCATTTCAACTTCGCAAGCATCCTGCTCTTCTTCGTCTTTCTCACGCTCGTGAGCTATTTCGGTCTTCGTATCAGAACGAGCGCCCACCGCTGGGAGCTGACGAAGACACGCCCCAGCACGCTCGGGCACGTGTGGAATCTCTTTGCTTTTCCGATCGTGCAGACCGGCCGCTGGGTGAGCGCGCGATTCGCCTCCATCAACATCTTCGTGTTCTTTCTTGATTTTCTTGTGGAGGTGCCGTTCAAGGCCTTTCTCGGCATCTTTGACGCCTCGCTCGCTTTCATTAAGGAACACAGGGTGGATACCTACTGATGTGAAGAAGAAGGCAGCTCGTAGAAGGTAGAAAGTTAAAAAAGTAGTTTTGGCATACTCAGGCGGGCTCGATACATCTTGCATAGTAAGA
>CAYHPP010000080.1:0-4117 GCA_964358745.1 uncultured Candidatus Saccharibacteria bacterium
CGTGACGCGCCGGCAAACTGGCTAAGCACCAGTACGCCGAGCTCATCCATCCGTGCTGCGGCATACTCCTTCGCCACAAGATTCATACTGTCGTGAAGCGAAGTTATCAAACACACATCTGCTAGCTTGTAGAGCGGTTCAAGCTCCTCGTGGCTGTACTGTAGCAGCTCAAGCACGATCGGCTTCCAGTCGCGGGTGCCTAATTTTTTGTTAATTCTCTCTGCCTCCTGCAAGACCAGCTCTCGATATTCTTGGTATTTTCTGACCTCCTGCCTTGTCGGCGATGCAATTTGAAGAAACGTGAACGTGCCGCGGTATTCGGGATGCGTATCCAGGAAGAATTCAATGCCGCGAAACCGCTCTAGTATTCCTTTGGTGTAGTCAAGCCGGTCCACACCGAGACCAAAATACTGCGTCGTTATCCTCAGGCGCTCCAGTGTTGTTTTTTTCGGTGGGGCGGTTGTATCGGCCTCGGGGCTATCGGTGAATGCGATGCTGATGGGGAAAGAACGGATGTGGGAGGTATGCGCGTCGCGCGTAATCGCGAATCGCTCCCAATCAACGAGCGATTCCAGTTCCACGCTCACCGTGTCTATGAAATTGTTGCAAAACCGCTGGGTGTTAAATCCGATAACATCCGCCCCGAGCATACCGTGAAGTATTTCCTTTCTCCACGGACAGATGCTGAACGATTCGGAGGACGGCCACGGAACGTGCCAAAAGAGTCCTATCTGCGCGTCCGGGCGGCTTTGCTTTATAAGTCGCGGGAGCATGGCGAGGTGATAATCGTGTATCAGAATGATGGGGCGTTGAACGTTCCTTATTTCTTCTTCAATTGATTTTGCGTATTTGGCATTCACGCGGCGGTACATAAGCCAGTCTTCTTTCCGAAACAGCGGGCGGGTGTGTGTCATAAGACAGAGCGGCAGTATTCCTTCCGTCGAGAATCCTTGGTAAAAACCGCTCACTTCCGCCTTTGAAAGCCACAAGCGCTTCAGTGTATATTTCGGATTGTCCGGGGGTACAGCGATGATTCCGCGCTCGTCAACCACTTCCTTGTCGGCGTTGCCGTTACCGTGAGCAAACCACATCCCCCCACACGCTTCCATAATGGGCTCGAGCGCGGTTGAAGCGCCTCCAGCGGGAGATGACACCCGGATTTCGTTTCTTACCTTAGTGTGGGTGTATGGCTCCCTATTGAAAGCAAGAAATATCTTTCGTTCTTTGAGGTATCCCTTGATGAACTCCTTGAGCCGTTCCGCGGTCCACGGGCTGTCCAGTTTTTCAAGCCGCATGCGCGCCTCTTCACTCGCGGCGAAGCGCGCCTGCGCGAGACTCTGGTTTATTTTTGCGACTTCACTTGCGACTGGCTTTAGAAAAAACGGGCCGCGAATGAGTGTTTTGTGTTCTCTATTGATGCGCGCGAATTTAATTGATTCGGCGAAGCGCCTCATGATGTGGAGAAGCGCGAAGCGGACGAGCGCGACGATAGCCGCGGAGAACACGACGATTTGAACGACCAAACGGAGAATGTTTTGCCTCCATATGCCCGACACAACCGCATCAATATAAGAAGCGTCTTGGACCGCGATGAGCGCGCCGACGATTGCCGCGTCGTCATGGAGCGGGGCGACAAAGAGATATCGCGACGCGCCGTCAATTTCTTCAAAGGCTCCCGATGCTTCGTTTTTATCAAGCGCAACGAAAACAAAATCCGGGTTTTCCGTCACCCGCTTCGGCATGTCTTTGGAGGCCGCAAGCGGCACGCCGCGGTTGTTGAACACCGCAAGACCCACAATCCGTTCGCGGTCAGTAAAGCGGTCAACAATGCGCTGGAGCGTCGTGGTGGAGTTGCGGCTATACGAAGGCTCCACGGCCTCTTTGAGGCTGTCGGTAAGGAGGCGGGTTCGGTATTGCAGGTCGGCGGAGAGATTTAGTCGTTCTTCATTGACTTGGCTGTAGGTAAAGCTGAAAACGATAAGACTGACCGCGAGAATCGCGCCGAGAGTGATGAGAAGTATGTGCCGCATATGGGCTAGTCCATACTAGTCCTTTTTCGGTCTTTTGTCAGCTTTTTCTTTTTCGCTGTTGCGGATTTTTATCCAGAGCACGCCCATCATGTTTTTGCCATCCCCCTTCGGTCCGCTTCCCCAGAACATATCTATCGGTGAATTCTCCACAATATTCCGTTTGCCGCTTCGGTTTAACACGTTTCGTACGTCCGCATGTTGCGCGAGCTTCGCGCGTAGTATCTCCTCCATGACCGCCGCTTTTTTCTCATGCCAATCTTTTGGCATTTCTTTTTTGTGTTCGTGCGCGATTCGCTGGGCTTCTTCGGGCGATTTCGCATTGAGGATGCGTTTTGCAATCGCTGGTTTTCCTCCAGCGAACTTCCTCCACTGGTACGCGTGCTCGGCGGTGGGGAAGCGTTTGCCCCAAAGTTTTACCTGGTGCGCCGAGAAATTGTTAAGCGCATCAAACGCCGGCGTGAAGAAATAGACCGCCGTCTTGGTTTCCTTGTTCAGCCCTTTGCTTGAGGCGGGATACATATCCTTTACGGAGGGGGCGAGAGTCGAACTCGCAAGTCCTTTCGGACGCCGGTTTTCAAGACCGGTGGAATACCATTATCCGACCCCTCCCTGTTATTGCGAACCCTACAGTACACGCTGCGCAATTCTCTCCGCCTCTAACTTATCGAAATCTTTTAGCCAACTGTTCAATGCGTAATGTTCTTCACAATGACAATTAGGACAAACTAACTCCAAATTCTCAGTGTCATTGTTGTTTCGGTTTCGGTCTTTATGATGCACTTGTAAGATCTCGAATCCGCCGTAACCACATCGTTCACAATTTTTTCCACGGAGTCGCAAAAGCTGCATTTTCAGTGCCTGCTGCGATTTAGCCTTGTCGTGCGGGCTGTTCACTTTGTATTTGATTCCCTCGCGATTTTTGTTTGAACAGCTTCGGCTACATGTTTTACGATGTAGGTTTGACAAAATGCCTTTGCCACAAACAACACAAGACCTTTCCTTTCTACACGCTTGGCCATAACATTTGGAACTGCAAAAAGCATTTCCTCTGCTTCTTTCCAGTTCGCATGGACGGCGGTAAAGAAGGTTTCCGCAAATCACACAATTTGTATTTGGAGTTCTTTTGTATTGCTCAGGCACTAATCCAGTATACCACGACACTTTCTATGCTGATACTATCAAAAAATCATTTCCTCGCAATATTTCGTTACACGCTACACGATATACGCTATACTACTTTCCATGCGCTACCTCGGTATTGATTTCGGGACAAAGCGCGTGGGGCTTGCGCTTTCCGACGAATCCGGCACGCTTGCGTTCCCGCACTCGGTCGTCGGAAATGACAAGACGCTTCTCTCGGAGGTCGGGAAAGTCATAAAGGAACACAAAATTGAGCTCGTGGTCATCGGAGAGTCAAAAGATTTCAAAGGGAAGGATAATCCGGTCGCGAAGAAGGCCGCGGAGTTTAAGAAGGCGCTTGAGGAAACTGCGCGCATAACGGTCGCGTACGAACCGGAGTTTATGACATCGGTACAGGCCGGGAGAAAACACGAAAGACGGGCGCGCGGGAGCCGTGGAACAGGGCTTCGGGCGGAACAGAGAAAAACAAACGAAATGCTCGATGCGTCTGCCGCCGCGATTATTTTGCAATCGTATCTTGATAGAGTCAGATGAAATACTAATCTGCGAATATATGCCAATGTAGCGAATACCTGCGAATAAGAAAGGAGTATTAGCAGGTATTAGTAGATTGGCATGCATTAGTTATAATTAGTATCTGCTATGGTTACCTTTGATGATTTCAAGAAAGTAGAACTTACGGTAGGGAAGATACTCTCTGCAGAAAAAGTGCTGGAGACGGACAAACTTCTCAAACTTTCCGTAGACATGGGAGAGCAAGCTCCGCGCCAAATCGTTTCCGGCATCGCGCCATACTTCTCCGATCCGCAAACGCTTGTGGGCAGGAAATTCATGTTCGTTGGGAACATTCCTCCGCGCATCATCAAAGGGCTTGAAAGCAATGGCATGATACTTGCGGTTTCCACCGAGGACGGGAAGTTTTCCCTGCTTGAGCCGAGTGAGGACAT
>CAYHPP010000081.1:0-3892 GCA_964358745.1 uncultured Candidatus Saccharibacteria bacterium
AGCTGGTCAGCTTCCTCGCAGAATAAAAACAAAGGAATTTTTTGCTTGCTGTCTAGAAAGCTAGCAAGCTGAAACGCTAAAAAGCTATCTGCCCTTGTGAAAGATACTATCAGGAACATGCTCACTAAACATCGCATCCTTCCTGCGGGAGCCCTGTGGGAACGCGTTGCGGTAAGCCTCTCGCCTGCGGAAAGACTTCTTGCCGGAATATTCGCCGTTCTTCTTGTCGTAAGTGCCATGAGCCTTCTCTACAAAGTGAACGCGCTGCTTCTCACCGAGATTCCGGCTCCGGGCGGAGCGCTTCAAGAAGGGGTTATTGGGTCGCCCCGATTCGTGAATCCCCTGCTGTCGCTCTCTGACGCGGACCGCGACCTTGCCTCACTCATCTATTCCGGACTCCTCAAGGCAACGCCTGAAGGGAAACTTGTTCCCGACCTCGCGGACCGCCATGACATCTCCGATGACGGACTTTCATACACTTTTCGCATCCGCGAAAGCGCGGAGTTCCACGACGGCACGCAGGTCACGCCCGATGACGTGCTCTTTACCGTCCAAAAGGCGCAGGACCCCGCGTTGAAAAGTCCTAAGCGCGCGAGCTGGGAAGGCGTTACCGTGGAAAAGGCCGGGGAACGCGAGGTGCGATTCACTTTGAAGCAGCCCTATGCGCCCTTTCTTGAGAACGCGACGCTCGGCATCCTGCCGAAAGCGCTATGGAAGGACGCTGATGCGGAACAGTTTCCTTTTTCCCCCCTAAATGTTGAAGCGGTCGGGAGCGGTCCGTACAAAGTCGGGGAAATAGAGCGCAACAAGTCGGGTATACCCTCCCGCATTGAGCTCGTACCGTTCAAGAAATATGCCCTGGGCAGACCTTACATTGACCGCATCACCATGCGTTTTTACCAAAACGAAAATGACCTCCTTGACGGATTTTCCCGCGGAGAAATTGAGAGCATGAACACGATTGCCCCCAAAGTCGCCAAAGGTCTTGAAGCGAAAGGGTATCGCGTTGAGCGCACGCCGCTCCCCCGCGTCTTCGCCGTGTTCTTCAACCAAAATCAAGCGCCGCTCCTCGCCGAAAAAGCCGTTCGTCAGGCGCTTCAGCTCGCGACCGATAAGGACGCAATCGTGGAAGACGTCCTCTTCGGCTACGGCGTTCCCATTGAGGACCCAATCCCGCCGCTCCTTCTTCCGCAGGAAGCGGACAGAGCAACCACGACTGAAGCGCGGCTTGCTGAAGCAATGGCCCTTCTTGATAAGGCGAAATGGATGCAAAATCCGGAAACCGGCATGAGGGAGAGAACCAAAGGAAAAGAAACGCAAAAACTCTCCTTCTCGCTGCTCACCTCCGACGTGCCGGAACTTCGGGAAAGCGCGGAACTTCTTAAGACCATGTGGGCGAGAATCGGAGTGAACGTACGCGTGCAGATTTTTGAGTCGGGAGACCTCAATCAGAACATCATCAGGCCGCGTAAGTTTGACGCGCTTCTTTTCGGGGAAATTATCGGGCGCGACCTGGATTTGTTCGCGTTCTGGCACTCATCACAGCGCAACGACCCCGGCCTCAATGTCGCGATGTATACGAATACGAAAGTTGACAAGCTTCTTGAAGAAGCGCGGCGCGCGACTGACGCGGAAAAGCGCCTTGCCGATTATATGAGCGCGATTGACTCCATACGAGCCGACGCGCCGGCGGTCTTTCTGTACTCTCCTGAATTCATTTATATTCTTCCGAAGAAGATACAAGGACTTGCGCTCCGCCGCACGACGACCCCGAGCGAGCGGTTTCTTGATATCCACGAGTGGTATACCAATACGGAAAAAGTATGGAGTATATTCGTAAAGTAAAAAGCAAAATGGAAAATGATTGCATCGCCCTACGATGCTCCGGTTATCTTTAGCTCTGTATTTTAATTTTAACTTTGTACTGTGGAACCACAACAACACAGAAGGATGAGGCGCCGGCACGACCGCGTCTACATCGCTCCGAAGAGCATGATGCCGGGAGCGAGCGCGCGGCCTCTTGAGAGACCGAGCGGGAGGTGGAACATGCCGCCCGCACTCTCGCATGGCGAGAGGACCGCTTCAACCGGCATGCGTCCGCCGGAGCGCAGTCACGGGCGATTTGAAACGGACGCCAAGAGAAGCGGCACATCGGGACGGACGGCCGTGCGGCACGGCGGAATACGAGCCTTTTCCGCCATACGGCGTCCGCAGGTATCGGGACAGCGCGCCTTTTCAAGGGTGCCGACCAACGCGGAAAGAACACGATTCCCGCGGCAGACGCAGGAGCGGACGGCGCGCGTTGAACGAACGGCGCCGATTCCCCCTCCGAAAGACGACACCGTCCGCGTGATTTGCCTCGGCGGAGTTGAGGAAATCGGCCGGAACATGACGCTGATAGAGTTTCGCCGCGACATCATTGTGATTGACATGGGGCTTCAATTCAACGACGCCAAAACCCCCGGCATTGATTTCATCCTTCCCAACACGCGATACCTTGAAGAGCGTAAAGACCGAGTGCGCGCCGTCTTCATTACGCACGGGCACTTGGACCACATCGGCGGCATTCCCTATCTTATGAGCCGCATCGGAAATCCTCCGCTCTACACGCGAAACCTCACCGCGCTCATGATTAAAAAGCGCCAGGAAGAATTCCCCCACCTCCCGCCGCTCAATGTGAAGATTGTTGAGGGAAACGGCCGCGTGCGGTTCAACGACCTCTCCGTCCGCTTCTTCGGCGTGACGCACTCCATTCCCGATTCCATGGGCATTATCGCGGAAACGCCCTTCGGCAACATCGTGACGCCAGGCGACTACAAGCTTGACCACCGCGACGGCGTGCCGACCGATGCGGAGGAAGAAACCTACGCCGAATTCGCGAAGGCGGATAACCTGCTGCTTCTCTCGGACTCAACCAACATAGAGAATCCCGGATTTTCCACGCCGGAATATCTCGTCGGAGAAAATCTCGCGGAAATCGTGCGGACGGTGAAGACCCGCCTCATCATAAGCATGTTTGCATCTCACATCACCCGCATCGCAAAGGTGATTGAGGCGTGCGAGAAGAACAATAAAAGAGTGGTCATTGAAGGCCGGAGCATGAGAAACAATGTGGATATTTGCATCGCGGCCGGCCTCATCAAAGTGCGGGACAACACGATTGTTTCCTCGGCGGAATTGGCGAACTATCCCCCCGACCGTGTTGTTGTTCTCGCGACAGGCGCGCAGGGAGACGACTTCGCGGCACTGACGCGGCTTGCGAACAAAAGCCACAAGCAGATGCGGCTCACGGCGCACGACACGGTTGTGCTCTCCTCCTCAATCGTCCCGGGAAACGAAAAGGCGGTGCAGGACCTCAAAGACAACATCGCGCGGCACGGCGCGAAAATCATCCACTACCGAACCTCCGAGGTCTACATCCACTCAACCGGACACGGCAATCGCGGCGAAATTGAATGGCTCCACAAAAAAATCAAGGCGAAATTCTTTATCCCCCTGCACGGCACTCACTACATGCTTCGCCTGCACGCGGAACTCGCGGAAGAGCTCGGCATGCCGCGTTCGCACATCGTCATTCCGGACAATGCCATGATTATTGAGATTCAGGAGGGCGGCAAGAAGATCGTGGCGCTCAAAGAGAAAGCGCCGAACGGACCTTTAATGGTAGACGGTTTCGCTGTGGGCGACATGCAGGAAGTTGTGCTTCGGGACCGCCAGATGCTTGCCGAAGAAGGCATGTTCGTGATTATCGCGAGCGTGAACTCCGCAACAGGCAAACTCAGGAAATCGCCCGACATCATCTCGCGCGGGTTTGTGTATCTGCGCGAATCGCAGGACCTCCTCCACCAGACCCGCATCATCATCAAGAAAACCGTTGAGGAGACGACGCGCG
>CAYHPP010000082.1:0-3869 GCA_964358745.1 uncultured Candidatus Saccharibacteria bacterium
TCCCAATCAAAGATGATGAGTTTAATCATAAAAATTTGCCGAATATTTATGCCCTCGGGGTGAATCGAACACCCATCAGCGGCTTAGAAGTCCGCAGTTTTATCCATTAAACTACGAGGGCCTATATACGACTTTTGAAGCAGCTGCCTTCTTGTTCCTGCCTCATGGACATCGGCGATTATACTACCCTGCATCTTCCTCTACTACTCTGTTTTTGGTAGAACGGCCGGAATGAACGGGTCGGCCGCGGAAAGCGGCGTACGCATGAGAGCTTCAAACCGCTCATGCCTCTTCTTGTAGAAAAGAACGGTCTGTTCAAGTTCAAACCGATTGAGCGCGCGCGGCGGCGCGGGTCTTTTTTCATCAGAGCGGAAAATCTCTCCACGGCTTACCTTATCGTAGACAAGCAGATTCAGCGCGACGGCAAGAAGCGCAAGGATGAGAAAGGCGAGACACGCTATTCTCCAATCAGTGCGCGGGTCGCGCCCGAATTGAACGGCGGCACTTTGCGGTTTCCCGCGCTTAAAACGGATGCGGAGCGATATGATGTGTTTCGTAAAAGGTGTCATGGTAGAGCCTTCCTTCATTTATCTTTTACCACCGCAAGTGAAACCCGGGCCTCCCACGGACGACCAGGCGAGGACTCTCCGCGTGTGAAAAGAACCTGACGGACTTCCGCCCTGTACGGAAGAAGCTCCAGCAACCCGACAAAACGCGTGACGGAAGCCCATGTGCCGGTTATCTGAAGCGCGAGCTCCAATTCTTCAGCCGTTGTGGACCCGGGAAACTCATTCACGCGTATGGATTCAATTGAAACGCGCGCGCCGACCCCTGTTCCCGCCGTTTCCAGAAGCTCAATAAAGGGCACTGCCCCCTCCTTGGAGACGAGGAGCAATGCAAGCTCGTCGCGAAACCCCGCGGTGTCCGCGACGAGCTCCTTCTTTGCGTGCAAGGTGTTCCCCGCCGCAGTTTCAATCTCAATCTTCTCCAGAAGACCGGATGTGTTTTCATTTTTTGCTTTCACCTCCGCAAACAGAAAACCGTACCAGCCAATGGCGGCGATGTTCAAGAGAACGGTAATGATGAGAAGTTCCTTACTTTTTCGTCCCATAGCGTGTGCGTGTGATTCCATTAAAAAGCGCCGCGCGCGCGCACTTCAAACGTGATGTCAGCGTCTTTTGCGAAATTGGAAATCGGCGATTCTACCGTTTCAAACATTCTCGTTTGTTCAAGCGCCCGAATGAATGAAAGCAGCGCGGAACGGTCACGGGCTATGCCCCCGAGTCGAAGGTCGCGTTTCCCTTCCGCAGGCGCTCCAATGGAAATATCGGTAAGGGAGATGCGGTCTGACTTTACAGACACAATGAGCGTCAAGAGCTCAAGGAGAAGCGTTGTGGGGGCTTCGCTTTTAAGCAGCGCGATTCGGGCGGCCGTATTCGCAAGCGCGGCATCAAGGTCGGCCGCCGAGGTTTGGTCTCCGCTTTCCAAAAGCGCTGCGAACCTCTCCTGTGCCGCCCGCTCCTTGGCCCCGGAAAGAAAGAGTGAGGGGAGCAAGAGGAGAGAAGAGATGATAAAGACGGCCAGCAAAAACAGGAGGCACACCACCGCAAGCCGCATGCGGTATTCGCGGCGGATGATTTCCTTTTTTACTTTGGGGAGGAGGTTAAACATGTTGCGTGATACGAATGCTACCAATTAACGCGCGAATGTTTCGAATATGCGAAGAATCCTGATTCGTAGATTTGTAGCATTCGCATTCTAATTCGCTGCATTCGTATCAAATTAATGCCCTTTGGGCAGCGCGAGGCCGACGGCGGCCGCAAAGTCAAGCGATTCATTAAAGAGGAGCGGCGGGATGTAGTCCTCAAACGAACAGATATTACACCATATGTTACCCACCTCCACGGGACCGTCAAAGAACATGGCGAGATACTCGGCGAGGCCTGATAACCCGGCATCGCGCCCACACAGCACCAGTTTCGCGATTTTTTTGCCGACTTCTCCGGCAGAGTCTTTGTGGGTTCCCCAGTACACCGAGAGCTTGTTCACTTCATCGCGGAGGGTAGCGATAATCTTCGTGAGCGCGAGAAAAAGGTCTGCGTTCTCTCCCCTTTTAATGGCTGTAGGTTCCCGCTTGATACTCTCGGCCTCAAGTGTGCTTACCGAGAGATGCCTTGCAATAGCTTCGGTAAGGTGTACGCCGCCTACTCCGACGGTTGACGTAAAGTGGACCACCTCGTCGCTCACGATGAAAAGTCCTGTCTTGCTCTCGCCGATGTTCATAATGAGGTGCGTGTCGCGGTTCCCTTGAGGAATCACCGCCCGCGAAATGGCTTGCGCCTCAATTTCAAACGAGAGCGGTATGAGGCCTGCCGCGTCTAAAAGACCCGTGTAGACCTCAACGACTTTCTTCGGCAGCACGGTGACGCTGACATCAAGGTGGTCGCTGCTCTCATGTCCCGCTTGCGTGATAATTGAATAGTCAAAAATTGCGTCTGATGCGGCAATCGGCACGTTTTCCTCAAGCTTAAACTCAAGCGCGCTTCTAATTTCTTTCCTCCCGACGCGCGGAATGTTTGTCTTAAAAAGGTAGGCATTCTCCTCCGAGAGCGAGGCATTCACGAAATCAAGACCGAGTTCGTCTTTGAGTTTCCGAAGTTCTTCCACTACGGCGTCTTTGTCGTGTACATACCCACCTGCAATACTCCCGCGCGGAAGCGCGCGCCGGCCAAAGCGGCCCACGGCAAGAGCGCGCTTGCGCCGAACAAGCTCCATCGCCGAAACGGCGGCGTCAGACACATCAAGCCCAACCGCCGGCATTTCCAAGAACTTCGGCGGCGGGAAGAACTGCTGGAAGAGGGCGTGTCGCGATGGCGTTGAAAGAGTGGCCATAGAAATGAGCTATGGATTATGAAGCATGACTTAGCGGCAAGACAAGGAAGAGAAGAAGAACCCCCCATTCATGCCGTCTAGTTTATTATACCTCATGATACCTCATGCGGCGGAGGGTGGGTTTCGCGGCGTCTGGATTTCCAATACTCAATGAAGACTGGCAGAAAAGAAACGGCGATAATGCCGACAACAATCGGAAAGAGATACCGGTCAATTGATGGGACGGCGGCGCCCAAGATAAATCCGAGCGAGAGAAGAGAGGTTGTCCAGAGAAAGCCGCCCAAGATATTATAGGTAAGAAAGGTGCGGTAGTTCATTTGCCCGATGCCAGCGAGTATGGGCGCGAAGGTGCGCACTATGGGGACAAAACGGGCAAGTATGATGGTCTTCTTGCCGTACTTCTCGTAAAACCGTTCGGTTCGGTGGATGTGCTCTTTTCTGAAAAAGAAAGAGTCCTCCCTAGTGAGAAGCCGCAGCCCAACGCGCCTGCCGAACGCATATCCGACACTGTCTCCCAAAATGGCGCAGAGTGTCGTCCCGAGCCATAAGACAAAAATGTTGAAATGGCCTTGGGACGCAAGAAGGCCGGCTGTGAAAAGAAGCGAGTCGCCGGGAAAGAAGAACCCGAAAAAAAGCCCCGACTCGGCGAACACGATGGCGAAGATGCCTACGAGACCGAGTGTCGCGATGAGAAAGGCGGGATCAAGATAGTGTAAGAAATCCATAGAGAAAAGAGAAAATCCTAAATACGAAATCCTAAACTCTAAACAAATTCAAAGTTCAAAATCATAAACTATCTTGCTTTGAATTTAGTGCTTAGAGCTTCGTGCTTGTTTAGAATTTAGATATTAGGATTTAGAATTATAAGAATCTTGAATAGCGAAGCTTGCGCTTGTACTATTGCGCTCTCGTTCCCTCCGGAATGTCCTCACTCGGCTCAAGCAGGGAAAACTTCCCGTCCTCGGTGGAAACCGCAA
>CAYHPP010000083.1:0-3865 GCA_964358745.1 uncultured Candidatus Saccharibacteria bacterium
CTGGCCATAGCTTGTTCTGAAATGCAGGCGCCCCAAAATGGCAAGGACTTGAGGGGGAAGATTGATGACGCCGCATTCGTAGGCGGCCTGCTGCCCCTTTTCCTTGATGATTTTGTTGATATCCTGCTGCGCCTTTTCCACCACGCCTTCAATTTTTGCCGGTTGAATCCTTCCATCAAGAATGAGGTTCTCAAGCGCGATGCGGGCGACCTGTCTCCTAATAGGGTCGAAAGATGAAATGGTGATGGTGCCCGGCGTATCATCAACAATAACCTCAACTCCCGTTACCCGCTCAAAGGCCTTGATATTGCGTCCTTCCTTGCCGATGATTTTGCCCTTGATGTCGTCGCTCGGGATGGTCACCGCCGTCGTCAGGATGTCGGCGGAAACGGAATTTCCAAGGCGCTGGATGGAAGTAGTGAGGATTTCCTGGGCGCGCTTTTCAAGCCGCTCTTCGCCAGAGCGCTCCAGTTTTTGCATGCGGTTAAGCACATCCTCCTCGTATTTCTGTTCAACGTTCGCGAAAAGCTTTGTTTTTGCTTCTTCTTCGGTGAGATGGGCGATTTTCTCAAGCTCCTGTCGTTTTCCGGCCTCAAGCTCGGCGACTTTCTCCTTCACGCGCTTCACTTCCGCGATGCGCACTTTAATGTCTTCAACCTCCTTGTCAATATCGCCCTGCCGCTTATCCAGCAAGTCCTCTTTCTTAATGAGGCGGTCCTCGGTTTTCTTTATCTTCTCTTCCCGTTCCTTGAGTTCAATGCGGGCTTCGTGGAGCACTTGGGCGGCCTCTTCCTGCGCGCGAAGCGTGATTTTCTTCGCCTGCTCTTTGGCGGCGAGTTCCATGGCTTTTACCTCAAGCTCCATGGAGCCCCGCTTGCCGAGCGAAATGATGAGCCGCAAGTAGTAGCCCAGTGCAATCCCGATGATGCCCGCGGCGCCTGCGAGAAGCACCACGAGTTTGACTGACATATCGTAAAGAGACCTCGCTTGTTAAGCGTTAAGCATTCCTATGAAAACGAGCCTACGGATTGCCCCATCACTGTGTCGGGGCAGACCGATGAATGTGTTGTTTTGAGTCTCATAACACTTTTCGCGCTGAAGAGAAGGGGTGCGGTGGTCTGGGTGCTAAAAACAATGGCTAGAATCAAGAAATTGGCGCCGTAAAAAACGAAGTCATAACTAACAATTTTTAATGCCTACACTATACAGGAAGGCATCAAAAATGTACAGCGGGCGCTCGCTTCGTTTTGAAGACACGCGTATTCGTCTGCTGACGAATCGCTATGCTCGGCCAGTCGGCCTGAGCAATGTCTTCAAAACGAACGTGCTCGCTTGGTTGTCTTGCTACTCAAGCACCTGAATCACCCTGTCCACGATGCCGTATTTCTTGGCTTCTTCTGCCGTCATGAAAAAGTCGCGCTCAACATCCTTTTCAATCTGCGCGAGGGGCTTCCCCGTGTTGTGCGCGAGCATCTTGTTAAGCTTTTCTTTTGTCTGGAGAATATGCTTCGCGGTAATCGCAATGTCGGTTGCCTGTCCCTCAACGCCGCCGAGTGGCTGGTGAATCATCACCTCCGCGTTGGGGAGAATGTAGCGCTTGCCTTTCTTTCCCGCCGAGAGCACCATCGCCGCGCCGGAGGCGGCGATGCCGACGCAGGTGGTCGCCACGTCGTTTTTGACGTGGTTCATGGTATCTATGATGGCAAGCGTTGAAGTGACCGAGCCGCCCGGGGAATTGATGTAGATATTAATCTCTTTCTTGGGGTCCTCTGACTGGAGAAAGAGAAGCTGGGCGATGGTGAGGTTTGCGACATGGTCGTCAATCGGTCCGCCAAGAAAGATGATGTTCTCTTTGAGAAGGCGCGAGTAGATGTCGTAGGCGCGCTCGCCATAGGTTGTCTTCTCTATAACCGTCGGTATTAAGATGGACATAGGAAGTATGATTTAGGATTTACGATTTATGAATAAGACAAAGAGAGTATACAGAAAAGGGGGCGGAATGACAAAGTGTAAGGCCACCCAGTTTTGCACTCTCGGCCTCCGGCTAATTGGTAACGGGGCAATGATAGCATGAAGCCGACGGGCGAGAGTTTGTTTTCGAAGGCGAAGTGCACCCGCTCAGTGTTGTAGAACGCAAGGTAGTCCATGAGCTTGCGGTTGAAGGCTTCGGTGTCGAGAAGAAGGTTCGCGTGGTAGTCAACGAACTCCTCCTGCAGTGTGCGGTTGAACCGCTCCATGTGGGCATTCATCTTCGGCGTCTTGGGGTACGTGTGGTAGTGAACAAGATGGAGGCACCGGAGTTCCTCCGAGAAGTGCTTCTTCCACTCGCTTCCGTTGTCGGTGAGCACGTAGGTAATCGGGTACGGAAAGACCGTGAGACAAAGGTCAAAGAACTCCTTGGCCGCGAGTGAGGCGTGGGATGAGGTGGCCCAGGCAAAGGCGAAGCGTGTGTGGATGTCCTCGAAGGTAATGATGTACCGCCTGATGCCGAAGACGAAGCGTTCAATGGTGTCGAGGGCGACAAGGTGCCCTGCGTACGTTGTCTTGAAATCCTTTGGCTTGCGTAGGACCCTCTGCCGGTTTGCTTTCACGATGCGTCCCGTACCGGTTACCTTCTGCGGGTAGATACGGAGTCCCCCGCAGTCTTTGATGAGCCGTCCGATGGTGCGGGGTTTTGGACAGAGGAGCTTCTCTGCGTGGCAGAACAAAGTAAGGAGGGGGTGGAGCTTTTCTTTCCCCAGGTTTGGGTGTTCCTGCCGTAACCGCCGCAGCTCCTCGAGGACACGGGCATCCCACAGGCGTCTCCTTCGCTTCTTGGGCGCACGGTTCCCTGAATTGAGCGCTTCCAGCTTGCCTTTGCCTTCCTTGAGCTTTCGCTGCCAGAGGTAGAGGGTGCGCTTCTTCACGCCAAAAGCCTCCTCTGCCGCTTCCGTTCCATGCTTCTCCCAGAACGCCAGTATTCTGACCCGCTTCTTCGCCTGTTCGGTGATCATATACCGGAAGCGTAGCACGCGCTCCCAGGTCGAGATGAAGCCCTTGGTTCCCCTGAATTTGTTGAAAATCCTCACTTCTTTGGAGAGACCAAAGAGTGCAATATGTATCTGGCCTTATGCCATGTATTCACGGTTTTCTAAGAATTCAATGACTTTTTGATTCGTGAGGAGCGTTTCTACGAAGCTTCGCGCGCTTTCTTTGTCGGCATCCTTGTGGTGTTCAAGGAGGTGCTTGACTTCCGCGTCAATGTTTTTTTCTTCCGCCGAGATTTTTTCCTCTCGCGCGATGTTTAGGAGCGTGAGCTGAAGCCGCGCCCGCCGCTCGGCATCGTGCCGCCACTCTTTTTTGAGCATTGGCGCGTCTTTCTTGACTTCTTTCAGGTACTCGTCAAACGAGCCGCCCATCTGCTCAATCTGCCCTCGGAGTTCATGTTCCATTTTGATAAGTTCGCTCTCAATGAGAAGGTCGGGAATGTCTCCGCGGCTCTCCTCTCCGAGCGCGTGGAGAAGCTCTGCGCGGCGTTTTTCCTTCGCGAGTTCTTTCTTCCGCGCCGTGAGCCCCTCCTTTACTTTTGCGCGGAAGTCGGCCAGCGTCTCAAACCCGCCAAACTTCTTTACGGTCTCATCACTTACAACAAAATTCTTCTCACCGCTCGCGCGCTCATGCTGCGCCGCGATTTCCTTGATGACCGCCTCAATTTCTTTTTCTTCTACGGTTATCGGTTCGGGCTTCTTGCTCCTCTGTGCGCTGGCGATTGTTTTGTAATCAGGGAGGGTGAGTTTCGGATAGAGCGAAAGCGTCACTTTGAATTCGGCCGGGTTCTCGGGAGCAAGCTTTATTGTCTCAACGCGGGGATGGCCGAGAGCGTCTA
>CAYHPP010000084.1:0-3858 GCA_964358745.1 uncultured Candidatus Saccharibacteria bacterium
GCGCTTCGGGAGGCGGACGTCGTCTCAATCCACGTGCCGCTCCTTCCCGGGACGAAGCATTTCATAGGGAAGGACCGCCTTGCGGCAATGAAGAGAAGCGCCTACCTTATCAACACCTCGCGCGGCCCGGTCATTGACGAGGCGGCCCTCGTCGGGGCGCTTCGCGACGGTGTCATCCGCGGCGCGGCGCTTGATGTGTTTGAGAACGAACCAAAGCTTGCTTCCGGGCTTGCGAAGCTCCCGAACATAGTTATCACTCCGCATACGGCTTCCGCCACCGCGTCGGCCCGCGATGGCATGGCCCGCCTCGCCGCCGAGAATCTCATCGCATTTTTTGAGGGGAAGACGCCGCCGAATAAGGTGTCGTAATGCGCAAGTCACTAGTCTCAGGCACTAGGCTTTAGGCATTAGGACAGAGAAAAGAGGAATGAAGTATTTTAGAGCAGTTTTTACGCCCTAGAACGGAAATTGCCTTTTGTGACGACTTTTGGTACTCTTTTTGTGCTTTGCCCTAGCGCCTACCCGCCCGAACGTACCGAAGACTGTAGTTCGGTACGGGCGGGGTGCCTAAGGCCTAGCGCCTAAATTATAGCCATCAGTTTGCAGTACGAAAAACGGGACATGAAGGTGTCTCCAAACGCGATCCGAAAGGCGGGGAAAATCCCGGCTGTTTTTTACGGCCGGAAACAAACCTCCACCCCCATCACGATTGAGGCCCGGGATTTTGAGAAGGCGTGGAAAAAAGCGGGAGAACATTCCATCATTACTCTCCAAGGCGCCGGGGAAGACGTGCAGGCGCTTCTGCATGCCGTTGACAAGCATCCGGTCGCCGGAACAGTGAGGCATGCCGACTTCTATGTCTTTGAAAAGGGCCAGAAGCTCAAGATCAAGATTCCCATAGAGTTCGTGGGCATTTCCCCGGCGGTGAAGGACTTGGGCGCCGTGCTCGTAAAGGTGGTGCACGACCTTGAAATTGAAGCCGAGCCGAGAGATCTGCCGCACCATATTGATGTGGATGTCGCGCCGCTCAAAGCGTTCGGCGATGTCATTACGGCGAAGCAGATTTCTCTTCCGAAAGGAGTGAGTCTTGTGGTAAACCCCGACGATGTCATCGCATCCGTCTACGAGCCGAAGGAAGAAGTGGTTGAAGCGGCTCCGGTTGACCTTTCTTCAATTGAAGTCATGCAAAAAGGGAAAGAACCAGCGGTTGGCGAAGATGCCGCACCGGAAGCCGGCCAGGGAGGCGCGCAAACCAGCGCCGCTCCGGATTCAAAAAAGGAGGGGAAGAAGGATGCAAAAAAGTGACACAAAACAAGAAGCCGTTTTGGGCGACTATGTTTTGTGTCATCCCCGCGGAAGCGGGGATCCAGTCTGGATTCCCGTTGCCACGGGAATGACAGTCGATGCATTTCCTGTCTTGTTCAGTTCCGCCCGTGCTATACTGTTTTCATGCGGAGGAATTTCCGTGTGTTTTTCGTAGGCGCGGCGCTCGTTCTCTCGCCGCTTTTTGCGTTTGCCCAAAGCGTGGAAGAGCGCCGTACGCAACTTGAGAAAGAACTTGCCGCACTGGAAGCGCAAATCGCGGAGCAGCAGGAGATTTTAAACGCGCGCGCCCGGGAATCTGTCACGCTTGAGCGCGATATCGCGATATTGAACGCGACGATTGAAAAGGCGAAGCTTTCCATCAAAGCGCGGAGCCTTGAGATAGAACGGCTCACGCGGGAGTCCGGGCAGAAACAGGCGGTTATTCTGAAACTCTCCGAGAAAATTGACCGGGAGAAAGAATCACTCGCCGGACTTATTCGGAGAACCTATAAAGCCGATTCGTTTTCGCTTCCCGAAATCATTTTGGGCGACAAGAATCTCTCTGAATTCTTCCAGGATGTTGAAGAATATCACATAATCAAGCACGCGCTTCGGGATTCGTACACGGTACTTGCCGCCGACAAAAAAGGAACCGAAGCGGAGCGGGAAGTGCTTGACGCCAAACGCGGCGAGGAGGTGCAGCTTCGGCGGCTCCAGGAGCTTGAGAAAAAGAAGATAGAGGCGCAGGAGGCGGAGAAAAAAAGGATTCTCAAAATTTCAAAGGGGATTGAGGCCGAGTATCAGAAGATTATCAAGATAAAGCAACTGACCGCCGCGCAGATTCGCGCCGAACTTTTTACGCTTCGAGGCAGTGCGGCGATTCCGTTCGGCAAAGCCCTTGAGTACGCGACGCTCGCGGGTAAAAAGACAGATGTTCGCCCGGCCTTCATTCTTGGCGTCATTGCGGAAGAGTCTAACCTCGGTGAGAATGTCGGCACGGGAAACTGGCGCGTTGACATGAAGGCGCCGCGCGATACCGAGCCGTTTTTGGACATCACGCGCCGTCTCGGGCTCGACCCGGACAAAATGCCGGTTTCAAAGAAGCCGTGGTACGGCTATGGGGGCGCCATGGGGCCGGCGCAATTTATTCCCTCAACGTGGGTGCTCTACGAGGAGCGCATCGCGAAAGCAACGGGTCATAACCCGCCGAATCCTTGGGACCCGGGGGATGCCTTTATAGCGGCGGCGATACTCCTTGCCGATAACGGCGCCGACAAGGGAACGCTCGCGGCAGAGCGCCTCGCGGCCCTTCGTTATTTCGCCGGCTGGGCGAATGCCGGCAAGAAAGCGTACGCGTTTTACGGCGATGATGTTATGGAACTTGCGGAGAAGTACCAGAAGCAGATAGATATCTTAAGCAGTTCATAGGAATGAACTGCAATATCTAATTTCTAAACTCTACTGACCTTTTCTACATAGCTTAGCTATACAAACGGCTGGCTTTCAGGAAGCCGGTGAGCAGTTTGTCGTTTGAGAATCGTTTCCTTGCCTTGCGAGCGTAACGTCGGAGAGCTCCAAGGTTTGGCTCGCCGTTCCCCGAATGTTTTTTGAAAGCGCTCCAGAGATACTCGACCGGATTAAGTTCAGGCGCATACGCCGGCAATCGCTCGACCCGTAGCCAGTCTTTGTTTGCCAGAATAAACTCCGACACGATTTTCGCCCGATGAGCCGAGAGGCCGTCCCAGAAAAAGAGAAGTTTCCTTCCCGCTTTGTGTTTCTTGAGGTCTTTGAGGAATTTAAGAGCTGCAAACTTGTTGACCGAACCTTGCTTTGCCCGCAAGAATAGCACGGGTATCTTGTCGGCGATAATCGTTCCCATAAATGACAGCCGCTTCCAAGCGCCAGCAGATTTGATTAATGGAGTTTTGCCTTTAAGCGCCCAGGTGGTACACACGAAAGGACGCTCCGAAAGACCGGCTTCATCGTGAAAAGCGACGGCAAAACCTTTACGCGAAGCCCATTTTTTTTAACCGCGGGAAGGTTGTAATCCTCCATTCTTTAATCGCCCGTTCGTTACGCTCTTTGGCTCTACGCTCCGGTTTTTGACAGGAGAAGCCGAGGGAGATCACTGTGCGCCAAGTTTGGGTGGTTTGGAGTTTGACGCCGAGTTTCGCCCTGGCCATGTCTGAGATTCGCTCAACTGTCCAGAAGTCGGTGGCGTAGCCGCACTTTTTCGGTCCTTCCAGTATCAAACTTTTAAGGCCTTTCTTTTTCTCCGCGGTATACACTGAAGAGAAACCAGAATTACCTTGAGAGAGAAGACCATCCTCGCCTTTGGCTTTCCAAGCTTTATGCCACTGATTGGCGGCGGCGGTCGAAACATTGAAATGTTTGGCCACCTTGTATTGGCTCACCCCTTTACCGAACAGTTTGCCGGCTGCCAGGCGGCGACGTTCGAGCGCCTTGTGGTCGCGCCCTTTGACCAAATGAGAGTTTTTCATGCAAACAGTATCGCATAAATTCAACATCTAAGCTAGGTGGAAAAGGTCAGTA
>CAYHPP010000085.1:0-3773 GCA_964358745.1 uncultured Candidatus Saccharibacteria bacterium
CTGCCCGCCCGACCGGACGGTCGTTCGGGCGGGCACATGCGCTCTATACAGCTCTGAAGAAATCTTCACGCGCTGAGCCTCGCCGCCGGAGAGCGTCGTCGCCGACTGGCCCAGCTTGAGGTACCCGAGTCCGACTTCATTCAGCGTGCGCAACCGGTCGTAGACAGACGGAATGTCCTCAAAAAACGCAAGCGCCTCTTCAACCGTCATGCAAAGCACATCATGCGCGTTCTTCTTTTTATACTTCACTTCAAGCGTCTCCTTCATGAAGCGCCGTCCGTTGCAAATATCGCAGACGACATAGACGGTGGGGAGAAAGTGCATCTCAACGGCAATTTCCCCGTTCCCTTGACAGGCCTCGCATCGCCCGCCCTTCACGTTGAACGAAAATCGGCTCGCCTTCCAGCCCCGAGCCCGCGCCTCGCTCGATTCCGCAAAAAGAGCGCGAATGAAGGTCCATGCGCCGGTGTATGTCGCGGGGTTTGAGCGCGGTGTGCGGCCGATCGGGGACTGGTCAATGAGAATGACGCGGGAGAGGTATTCCGTTCCGGTGAACGAATGCGCGTTATACACTTTCGCGGTTCTCTGCCGCCGGTCAAGGCGCGCCTGCAGATTTTTGTGCACAATATCATAAAGAAAGGTGGATTTCCCGGAGCCGGACACCCCCGTAATCGCGACAAACGCCCCGAGCGGAATGTCAATGTTCTGGTTCCGAATGTTGAAAAGCTGCGCCCCGCGGACACGAAGCGCTCCCTTGTCAGCTGCTCTACGCTTCTTCGGGACGGCGATTTCTTTCTCGCCTCTTAGATAGGCAAGCGTGAGCGAGGCCGCCCCCGCCGTTCCGATTTTCGCCTTGAGAAGTTTCTGCAGCTCTCCGGCAACGACGATATTCCCGCCGTGCACCCCGGCGCCCGGTCCGATGTCCAAAATATAATCCGCCGAGCGAATCGTCTCCTCATCATGCTCCACGACGATAATCGTGTTGCCGATGTCGCGGAGGTGAAGGAGCGTCCGCAGAAGTTTCGCGTTGTCCTTTGCATGGAGTCCGATGGTCGGCTCGTCCAGCACATAGAGCGCACCGACGAGACCGCTCCCAAGCTGGGAGGCAAGCCGAATGCGCTGAGCCTCGCCGCCGGAGAGAGTGTGGGCGCGGCGATCAAGCGTTAAATACTCAATACCAACATCAACCATGAACTGCAGGCGCGATTCAATCTCGCGAAGCACCACCTTCGCAATTTCCTTCTCCTTGTGGGAAAGTTTGAGCTCAATGAAAAAGTCGTATGCCTCCGCGATGGAGAGGCCGGTTATTTCAACGATGGTAAGCCCCTTCTCCTCGCTCGCACCGCTTCTTTGCGGGGCGCGCGTATTCCCAATGCGGACATGAAGCGCTTCGCTCCGAAGGCGCGCGCCGTTGCACTTCGGGCACGATTCGTCACCAAAAAAGTGCCGCGTCCCGAGACCGTTGCACTCCGGACAGGCGCCGTAGGGAGAGTTGAACGAGAAGAGTCGGGGCTCAATCTCCGGGTATGAAAAACCGTCATAAGGGCACATGAATTTGGCCGAGATAATCTTACTTTCAAGCGGCTCTTCCTTCACCGGAGAATTCGTCGTACTCTTCGCGGCTTTGACGGAGGCATGCTTGCTCTCCGCAGCCCTTGCCTTGCCGAAGCCTTCGGCGGAGTGCAGGTTGACGGAGGAGGGAATCTCAATCCTCAGGAGCCCGTCCGACTCATGGAGCGCCCGCTCAATCGCTTCGGGGAGGCGCTCGCGAAGTATTTCTCCATCCCCCGCAAGGTCCGAAAGAAAATACTCATCCACCAAGACATCAATGTCATGCTTCTTATGTTTTTCAAGAATGATCTGTTCGCGGAGGCTCCGGTCAAGTCCGTCAACCTTGACTGTTTTATACCCTTTGCCAAGCAAATCATAAAGCATCTGATAGTATTCGCCTTTTCGCCCGACGACGAGCGGAGCGTAGAGTCTCAATGTAAGGTCATTGTACGGAACGCCGAGCACTCTGCTTTGCTTCTGCTCGGAGAGGATGCGCGTCACAGAATCCAGTATGACCTGCTTGATTTCCTCGCCCGAGAGCTTCCGTATTTCCCGTCCGCAGATAAGACAGTAGGGCTTCCCCACTCTCGCGAAGAGCACCCGCAGATAGTCATACACTTCAGTAGTGGTGGCGACGGTGGAGCGCGGGTTGTTTGAGCGCGATTTCTGGTCAATGGAAATGGCCGGGGAGAGGCCGATGATTTCATCCACATCCGGCTTCTGCATTTGCCGCAGGAACTGCCGCGCGTATGCGGAAAGCGACTCCACATAGCGGCGCTGACCCTCGGCAAAAATAGTGTCAAACGCAAGCGAAGACTTCCCCGAGCCGGAAAGCCCCGTGAACACGATCATTTTGTTGCGCGGCAATTCAACCGTGATATTTTTCAAGTTATGCGTGCGCGCGCCCTTCACTATGATGCTGTCTTCGCGTTCGTTTTTTGCCATACGCGTCTCATGCCCATGGATTGCTCCATAGGATGATAGAGGAGGAGAGTATACCAGCGATTCGCCGTATGTGGAAGCGCAAAAAATACGGCGAGGATGGGTCTCCGCCGCATTTCTTCCCTTTCTACCCTCTACCTTCTACCCTCTTCTTCAAGCACCTTCTGTATCTCCGCAATAATTTCATCAAGCGTAACGGTCGCCTTGACGAGAAATCGTGCCGCCCCGAGCGATTCTCCTTTTTCAATATCCTCTTTTTGTCCAAGATTTGAGAGGAGAATCACCGGCGTCTTCTTGGTCTTTTCATTACTCTTTATCCTCTTGAGAATTTCAAAGCCGTCAATGCCGGAGAGCAATATATCAAGCAACACAAGGTCTGGGTGCTCTTTCTCAAGCATTTTGAGCGCGCTCTCCCCTTCCGCCGCATGGAGCAGGACGCAGCCGTGCGCGGAAAGCTTTCTTGCGATGATGTCGCTTAGAAACTTGTCATCCTCCACCCACATAATCTTTTTTCCCGAAAGCCCGGGAGAACTTGGGGGCTTTGCCTTGAGCGGCGGGTTCTCCGGGGCCTTGACGGCTACGCTGATGTCTTTACCGCTCAATTGCAAGCGCACCTTCTCCATAACCTCCTCTGGGTCAAACTCTGATTTAACCACATAGTCCTTCACTCCGAACGAAAGCGCGCGATTAACCTCGGCGGGCTCGCCCGAGCGCGAGATGACAATCACCGGTATGTGCGCAAGACCAGGGTCTTTTTGCTTCGCTTCAAGAACGTCGTAGCCCGTCATCTTCGGCAGTACGATGTCAAGAAGCACGAGGTCGGGGCGCCGGTCGCGAAGTTCCTTCAAACCGGACACGCCGTCACGAGCGAGAAAAGCTTCATACCCGCCAGAACGCACCTTCTGGAGAAGCGCGTCCCCGAAAAAAATGTCGTCTTCAATGATGAGAATGGTGCTAGGCACGGTAAATAGTGAACTCATCTAAAAACCCCATCGCAATCCCCGCCCGAGCCGAACGAGTCGGCTCGTTCGGGCGGGCAAAGATTCGTGGTATTCGAGGAAAAAACGGTGCAGACGAGGGAGGTGTACTCATGTACTCCGACCGAGGATAGAAGCGCTTCGTCTTATATAAGCTCCTCGGCTCGGAAATGTGAAAATCAGCATTTTCCCATTTCTCTCGCTCTACGTCGCTTATAAACCGTTTTTTACCGGATACCGCGAATCGATGATGCGAAATGGCTTCAATCAATAGTGCCATGGTAGGGTTTTTAGATGAGTTCA
>CAYHPP010000086.1:0-3772 GCA_964358745.1 uncultured Candidatus Saccharibacteria bacterium
TGATGCGAAATGGCTTCAATCAATAGTGCCATGGTAGGGTTTTTAGATGAGTTCAGCAGACAGTTAATTAAGTCTATTCTACCAAGACTTCCCGTAATGTCCATCCACCAATTTCGTGCCGTGGACTTTTTCCGAAATCATGGCCTCTTTCTGAAGCTCGTTGACCTCATCGCGAAGAATGGCGGCCGTCTCAAAGTCAAGAATCTTGACTGCCGCGTTCATTTGAATATGCTTTTCCTTGAGCACCTGCGGAAGCTTCTTGTGTTTCAGGGCCTCCCTGTCAATCTCAAGGAGGCGAGCCACGGTTCGCTCATGCTCGCGGCCGATGGTTTCAGTGATGTCGCGAATCTTCTTAACGATGGTTTTCGGAGTGATGCCGTGCTTTTTATTGTATGCGAGCTGAATGGAACGGCGCCGGTTCGTCTCCCGCATCGCTCGGTCTATGGAACCCGTCATGGTGTCTGCATAGAGAATCACCCTCCCTGCGGCGTTGCGCGCGGCGCGTCCGATAATCTGAATGAGCGACGTTTCTGACCGAAGGAAACCCTCCTTGTCTGCGTCCAATATCCCGATGAAAGCGACCTCGGGAAGGTCCAACCCCTCCCGCAAGAGATTGACGCCGACAAGAATATCAAATTCGCCTTTCCGGAAATTCGTGAGTATCGTGATGCGGTCAAGCGTTTTAATGTCACTGTGTAAGTACTCGGCCTTGATGTTTCGCTCCTTGAGAAAGGTGGACAAATCTTCTGCCATTTTTTTAGTGAGCGTTGTTGCAATCGCCCGGTGCCCTTTCTTGATGACTTTCTCGGCCTCGGCTATAAAGTCCTGAATCTGCCCGCCGTATTGGTATCGAGCTGAAGCTCGGCCATTCTTTTTTACAAAGTCCGACCCCACGACATTCCCGCCTACGGTTTGAATCGGTCTGACCAGAAGCTCCGGGTCAACGAGACCAGTCGGACGGATGACCTGCTCCGCAATCTGCGATGAGTGCGTATGCTCATACTCGGACGGCGTTGCCGAGGTGAACAAAACCTGCCCGACGCGGGCTTCAAACTCGCTGAAGGTGAGCGGGCGGTTGTCTTTTGCCGACGGGAGGCGAAAACCGTGCGCGATGAGCGTTTCCTTGCGCGCCCGGTCTCCGGCGTACATTCCCCGAAGCTGCGGAATGGTAACGTGCGACTCGTCTATGACGGTGAGGAATCCTGTCTCCGCCTTTTTCCCCCGCTTGCTTTCCTCCCCGAACATTTCGGCGTTTTTATGAAAATACGAAAGCAAAGTATCGGGCGGCTCGCCGGGAAGCTTCCCCGAAAAGTGGCGGGAGTAATTTTCAATGCCGCTGCAGTAGCCAACTTCGCGAAGCATGGCAAGGTCGTATCTCGTGCGCCTTTTCAGCCGCTCGGCTTCCAAAAGTCTTCCTCCCTTCTCAAGTTCTTGCAGGCGCTCACGAAGTTCGTCTTTAATGGTTTGCACGGCCCGCGCGCGCTCACCCTCGGGCGTGATAAAGTGCCGCGCGGGAAAGATGAAAATCTGCTCCGGCTCTTCAAGGAGTTTTCGGCTTACCGGGTCAATTTTCTGGATTCGCTCAACCGCGCCCCCTGCAAATTCAATCCGATAGAGAGAGCGCTCGCTTTGGGGTTGTACTTCAACCGTATCGCCAAGCGCGCGGAACACCCCTGGCGAGAGGTCGGCTGTCGTCCTCCCGTAGTGAATGCCGATGAGCGAGCGGATGAGGTCGCCGCGGGAAAGCGGCATTCCTTTCGCAATCCTCCGATTCACTTTTTCGTATTCCTCGGGACTTCCGAGGCCGTATATGCAGGAAACTGAAGCGACGATGATGACATCAGGCCTTGTGAGGAGTGCCTCGGTTGAAGCGTGGCGGAGCCGCTCAATTTCCTCGTTAATCTGTGCTTCTTTTTCAATATAAGTGTCGGTAATGGGCATGTACGCCTCCGGCTGATAGAAATCGTAGTAGGAGACGAAGTAGTGCACGGCGTTGTCGGGAAAAAACTCGCGATACTCCTGTGCGAGCTGCGCGGCAAGCGTTTTGTTGTGAGCGATGACGAGCGTCGGCCTCTGGAGGTTGGCGATTGTATTGGCCACGGTAAACGTCTTTCCGCTCCCGGTTACCCCGAGAAGCGTCTGAAACCGCTCGCCTCTTTGAAGTCCCTCCACGAGCTTTGCAATGGCCGCCGGCTGGTCGCCGGCGGGCTTAAACGTACTGCGTAGTTTGAATTTGGAGGCAGGCATACGATAAAGCTACGGCGCTAAATATATCCCGATGTCCGGAACAAGACAAACTCGGCGGGAATTGACAGGGCGGAAGGAAAATATAGACTTGCCTTAGACACCATAGCACACCAAAAAACTGAATTATGCCTACATTCGCAGTGACGATTCACCACTTCAGAAAGCCAGGCGTGCTGAATACGGAGGAGCCCGTCGTCCTGAAGTCCCTGCATTCGCTCGGATTTGCCGAAATTGAAAACATCCAAATGGGATGGCGATTTGTTCTGACGATCAAGAGCGTCTTGAATAAGGAAGATGCGAGGGTTATCGCCCGCGCCGCGTGCGATAAGCTCTTGGTAAACCTAGTCACCAACGTGTACGAAATTGAGAAGATTGAGGAAGTAATGAGTTGAGGAGAACGCATCCCGCGACAACATCAACTCCTCTCGGCACTTTCTTACTTTAAAGTAAGAAAGTGTCGTCGAGAAATTGCCGGGGCGCTCTTTGGATAGAGGCGCCCCTTTTCTTCTGTACGAAAAAGAGCCGTTTCGCGCGGAAACGGCTCGGTGGCGAGAGCGCAGGGCTTGCGCTCTACGCAGGAAGCTCCATGATGCAGGTTGCCCGCGCTTCGCTGCTAATGAGAGATCAACGTGTATCATTTCTCCTCCAAAAACCCTACGTAGTGTGATAGCGAAGCGAATGGAGCTAAAAGTGCGATATCTCTCACAAAAACTCAGCCTCCTTTCTGGGAGGTTGAGTTTTCGTTTAAGATTTCAGTAAAGTTTTCGCCATCCTGTTTTGCCTGTTGAGTCAGCGGCACATACCTCCAGCTTATCCGGAATAGTACTGCCACCGCCTGTATTTCCGCCTGGAGTGAACCAAAGTGTCCCGCGATATCCCGAATTGGAACAACTAGGCTTTATTCTGCTGTTTACCAGTCTCAATCCGCCATAAACGGTCAATGTTTGTTGATAGGTGTCCCAAGTTTCTCCATTCCCGCCGATAGAAACCTTACCACCAAAACTGGTACCCTTGTACGCGTTTATTCCTAATGTATCATCGGAACTTATCTGCACAAAGTTGTTAGAGGAATTGTCGTTTAACAACAATCTCCGATTAGTTCTATCCCAGAACAATTGGCTATCGCCTGCAATCGTGTTTGATCCCGTCCAAAAAGCCACTTGACCCGGTTTGTAGCCGCCGCTCGTAAGAGCGGCCGAAGCTTCCGCCAGTTGCGAATACGCGCCGCCGCCCATCCTTACGACGCTGCTTCTTGGTGCCGAGCCGCCCACGGTGGCAAGCATGGTAACAACCATGAGTATTCCCCCAACTGATAGACCAGCTAACTGTGATTGCGATAATTTCATAAGCTATAGGTTAGACTGCTAATTACCGTGCAATGATACCCCCCCCCTACACGGTTTGCAATGCGCACTATCCACAGCACACAGGATTTCATTTATAAGCGACGTAGAGCGAGAGAAATGAAAACTGCCTTGAGTTTTCATTTCCGAGCCGAGGAGCTTATATGGTCTAAAACCGCGCG
>CAYHPP010000087.1:0-3669 GCA_964358745.1 uncultured Candidatus Saccharibacteria bacterium
AGACATAAACATTTCCGAAGCACAGTGCACAGTACCCAAACAAAACACAGAGCACAGTACACAAAAAGTCAAACGGGGATGAGTTTGTGATTTGGTGAGTTTGTAGCTTTGTTTGGTTGTTTGGGTTCTTGTGCTTTGTGTTTTTTACACCACGGGCGATGAAAATCAAGCCAAGCAATATGAATAAAGCAGAACCGACAACTAAAAAAGAAACGAAGATACCCCGTCCTCCCGTCGTCGTGGTGATGGGTCACATTGACCATGGCAAATCAACGCTCTTGGATTATATACGAAAGACAAACATTGTGGATAAGGAAGCGGGAGGCATCACCCAGCGCCTCGGCGCCTACGAAGTGGGGCACACGACCAAGGACGGCAAACAGGGGAGCATTACGTTTTTGGATACGCCCGGACATGAGGCATTTAAGGGAATGAGAAGCCGCGGGGTCGGCGTCGCAGACATTGGCGTACTTATCGTCTCCGCCGAGGAGGGCGTGAAGCCGCAAACTATTGAAGCGCTCCAATCACTCAAAAAGTCCGGCATTCCCTACATCGTCGCCGCCACCAAAATCGACAAGCCCGAAGCGAATGCGGAACGCACGAAACAAAGTCTTGCCGAGCATGAAATCTACGTGGAAGGCTACGGCGGCGACGTCCCCTTTGCCGCCATTTCAAGCAAGACCGGCGAGGGCGTGCATGACCTCCTCGACCTTATCTTGCTCGTTGCGGAACTTCATGAAATTCACTCGAGCGTGAGTGCCCCCATGAGCGCCTCTGTGATTGAGGCGCATGTGGACGAGAAGACCGGCATCTGCGCAACGCTCATAATCAAAGAAGGAACGCTCAAGAAGAGCGATGTCGTGGTGGCGGGACATGCGTTTACCACGACGCGAAGACTTGAAGATTTCCTCGGTGCCCCGATTGAAAGCGCGACCCCGGGCATGCCGGCGCGCATTGTCGGGTGGAACGCTATCCCGCGTGTCGGAGAGCTCTGCCGCGTGGTGAAGAACAAACGCGAAGCCGAGGAAGCCGTCGCAAACGAGGAGGCGAAAAAACGCAGGCGTCCCACGAATACCGCAACTACCCTGCTTCCCGAGACGGCACTTCTTCCGCTCGTCCTCAAGGCGGACACCGGCGGGAGTCTCGAGGCGGTTGAAGCGGAGATATTGAAACACGCAACGCCGCAGGTAACTATAAAAATCGTGTCGCGCGGCGTGGGCTCCGTGAGCGAGAGTGACCTCAAAAGCGCACAAGGGAGCGGGAATCCCGTACTTGTGGGATTCAATGTGGATATTGACCCTCCGGCAAGGGGTATCATCGAACGCGGAGGCGTTACGGTGCAAACCTTCGACGTGATTTACAAGTTGGGCGAGTGGATTGCCGAACTCGTTAAGGCGCGTACGCCAAAAGTGACCACGACCGTCGTCAAAGGGATGGCGAGAACGCTTAAAATCTTCACCACTGAGAAGGACCGCCAAGTCATCGGCGGCAAGGTGCTCGAAGGTGAACTTGCCGTTGGCGATGAGTTCAACATTTTGCGGAGGACTGCCTCCATCGGACGCGGCAAGGTTCGGGAACTACAGCGTTTCAAGGAGAAAATTTCTTCGGCGCCCAAGGACAGCGAATTCGGCGCGTTCGTCTCTACAAGCATCGAGATTATGCCGGGAGACCAGATTGAGGCCGTGACAACTATTTACCAATGAGTTCGAAATCGGAAAAAATACGGGAAGCGATTCGGCACGCGGCAGCCGAGTTTCTGTCGGAGACGTCAAACCGCACTTCACTCATCACCGTGACCGGCGTGCAGCTCTCCCCGAAACGGGACCAGGCGACCGTTCTTATTACCGTCTTTCCGGAAAGCAAGGAGGAGGAGGCCCTCGCGTTCGCGGGTCGCAGCGGCGGCGCGCTCCGCGACTTTTTGTCGAAACGGGTCTCGCTTCAACATGTCCCCTACATTTCCTTCGCGCTTGACCTCGGCGAAAAGAACCGTCAGCGGATTGAGGAGCTGTCGGAATAGAGGAAGGGGCGAATTGTCCTAAATGTTGTAGATGCTATAGTTGGAACAATGGCCTGGTAGACAAGTGGTAAGTCAAGAGTCTGCAAAACTCTTATACGGGGGTTCGATTCCCCCCCAGGCCTTTGGCAGGCGGGTGGGCAAACCTCTTACACGCGAGGATTCCCCCTAGATCTAGCGCAAACCTGCGAGCAATGGCCTGAGGAAGTGTGGGACACTTCCGTGGGGGGAATCGAAGCCTCTTTGAGCGTTTTCTGGAGCCCGTGCTGCCGGGCGAACAGAAAACCCAAAGAGGGGACTGAACGAGTAGCGTTTGATTCCCCCCCCCAGGCCTTACGAAAATCGCGAAGCGATTTTCAGTAAGGACTGGAGCGACTGAACTGCCCGCCCGAATCGTACCATTCGGTACGGGCGGGCTTCAGTCGCGCGGGGGAATCGACAGGGTTCATAGTTGAAGCTGTAAGCTTCAAGTCCCATCGTGGCCTTTAGGGCTAGAATACAGGCGCAGATTATGGACTGTGGACAACGCGCTTGACAGAAAGCATGTTCAGGTGTAATTTCAGGTGTAATAAGGAGTAACCACTCGTTACTCTGCTTTATCAATTATTACCCTTTATGTACATGAAAAAGCCATTCACTGTAACTTGGCTTGGAATCGCGGCGGTTGTCGCGGTAGTAGGATTTGCCGCCGTCGCTTCCGCAAGCCACTCGTGGGGAAGCTACCACTGGGCACGGACGGCGAATCCGTTTACCTTGAAGCTTGGTGACAACGCATCAAGCGTTTGGGACGCGCACCTCGGTATTGCTTCCACGGACTGGAACTTATCCAGTGTTCTTGATACGACGGTGGTCGCAGGCTCCACGAAGCCAAAAACCTGTCGTGCGACCAACGGACGTGTGGAAGTGTGTAATGCAACGTATGGCAGGAACGGCTGGCTCGGTATCGCTCAAATCTGGGTGAGCGGGAGCCACATCACGCGGGGAGTAGTAAAACTCAACGACACCTATTTCAACCGTGCTCCGTATAATACGGCTCCGTGGCGGCAGCTCGTTATGTGCCAGGAGATCGGCCATACCTTCGGGCTTGACCATCAAGACGAAAACTTTGACAATCCAAATCTCGGGACCTGCATGGATTACACGAGCGACCCCGATGGGCCTCTCTCAAACGAGCATCCAAACGCGCATGACTATGAGCAGCTGGAGACCATCTATACCCACACGGACGACACCACGACCATTCTTTCGGCCGCACCATCAAACCGAAACGGGCGGAACCTGGACTTGAATCTTGATGTCCTCCGCACGGCTGACCCCGACGAGCTTCGCGCCTTCGGAGAGGAACTCCGTCGTGATGCGCGCAATCGCGCCTCTCTCTATGTCCGCGACCTCGGCCTTGGCAGGAAGGTATTTACCTTCGTCACGTGGGCGGAATGATCACTCCTCTCGTCCCGCGTTTTCTACTACAAAGAGTTCTAACAATGCACCTCCTATAGGAGGTGCATTGTTGTGTCGTGCGCAAAGTTTAAGTATTCTTATAGCACGCTTGTAATGCTCGTAAAGATTAAGAGCGGCACCGCAGGGCGTTAGACCCGTGCCTGGTCGCTCCGACTTACCCTGCGCGGAGCGCAGTGGAATAGTCGTAGACTGGGTGT
>CAYHPP010000088.1:0-3626 GCA_964358745.1 uncultured Candidatus Saccharibacteria bacterium
CTCAGAGTTCGACTGAGGCTCACTCGAAGTCCCATCCTGAGCCTGTCGAAGGAGTAGATTCGTATCATAGACTGATTAGTATCTATAAAAAGCAGGCAACCTTTGTCGCCTGCTGAGACCAAAACAACCCGCAATACTGCCTTCTTGATTTAGCAATAACATACACGTGTACGTTATTGCTAAAAATCACTTCAGTTCTGCGCTCTGGCCGCTTCAAGCGCATCTCTGATCTCAAACCATGAGGCGTTCTCGCTAAGACCGAAATCCCTCGCGATGGCCATGCGCTTCCCCTCGGTCAACTCGTTCGTGATCATCGGCGACTGAAGCAACTCCTCCCATGTCGCCTCGGCCGAAAAGCCAAGTGCTCTGGCAAGATGCGGCCGGAGTTCTTCTAATGAGGCGTCACTAGGGAGGTTAAAATAGTTGAGGATGCGTCCACGAAACCGATCGTATTTCTTGAGCCACTTCTGCTGTGACTCCGTCAAAACCGGCAGCGCCGGGTCGTTTGAGATGCCGTGAGAGTGTGAACCCCCGTTGACGTTTCTCACCCGACAGCCAGCGCACAAAAGCGCTAGCGCAAAACAGAGAGAAAGGATTTTCATAGGTACATCTAAAGTTCCGTCAATGACGGTAGCAGAAATCCGACAAAAACACAAAACTTTTTGCGCGGCTTTGCGCGATGTGCTACTCTCTGCCGCAGAAAGCAATCACAAACATCTACCATGCCTATGCTTGAGAAAATCTTCAGTACAGCATTTGCCAAGATGTGGCAGAGGGAGGCGCCCGAGGTGGATAAGAAATTTCGGTATATAAAAAAGGGCTTGTTTGGGAGTGCACGGGGAACCGTACTTGAGATCGGCCCGGGGACAGGCGTAAATTTTGAGTACTTCCCTCCAAACATTCATCAGTGGTTTGGCATTGAACCAAACCCGCTTCTCCAAAAGGTGCTTCGTACTCACCCTAAGAAGCCATTAAGTTCCAAATTTGTTGCCGACATTGAGGAACTGCCAAATGAAAGTGTGGATACGGTGGTAAGCTCACTTGTCCTCTGTTCGGTGCCAAATCTTGAAAAGACGCTTCGGGAAATACGCAGGGTACTCAAACCCTGTGGCAGATTATTGTGTATTGAACATGTGGCCGCACCGCGGGGCACGCTCCTTCGTTTCTTGCAGCGCCTCATCCGACCATTTTCGCGGAGAGTTGGCGGCGGGTGCGAACCAGACCGTGAAATAGCCGCTGCAATCAAGGTGGCGGGATTCTCTGAAGTTAAAATGTCAGAGAACCGCATCCAAATATCCCGCATCCCCATCTTGGCACCCGTCATTGCTTGCGAAGCGAGAAAGTGAAGAAGAACTGCAGAAAGTAAACTGGAATTGTATAAACGCGGCGACACCGCCGCGTTTTTTCTTTTATCGCATTATCCAAAGTGCGCGCCCTCGTGGACGCTGTTGGAACCAGCATACGCGAATATCCTGACCCTATCTATATTCCTCACCTACAGTCCGTTATAGCTATCCTTTCGGCGGATTAATCAGATTGTTTTACTATTATTGTCACCAGAATAAGTTCACACTTACTTTCCGAAAATCCTGACATATTCCGTAAATGAAAAAAGACGGTTCCGCTTATGACCCGTAAGTTCCTTTAAGATGCCTTTTTTTACAAAAGTAGCCGTAAGAGAATGTGCGGAGGGTGAAGTAATTCCTAGCTTTTGTTGAATTTGGCGTACACTTACAACCGGCTGTGTATAAAGAAAACGCAACAGTTCCTGACTTACATGAGCACGTCTTCCTAAAGCGAATATTGTATCTTCCGCTTTCTCGCGTAGAGCGATAATTTTCTCGAAGGTTATTTTGCCGTTCCGTGAAGTCTCGGCGACACCTACAAGAAAGAACTTAATCCAATGCTCAAGGTCATGTGAACTCCGTACACGTGTAAGAGCATCGTAATATTCTCCTTTATGACGTTCAAAAAAGTCGGAGAGATAGAGCGTGGGTTTTTGCAAAACACCCTTGTTGACAAAATACAAAGTTATCAAAAGACGGCCGATGCGTCCGTTGCCGTCCAAAAAGGGGTGGATGGTTTCAAATTGATAATGACTGACAGCCGCGCGTATTAAATGTGGGGTAGGCAGTTTTTTGTTATGCCAGAACTTCTCCAAATCCCCGAGTAAATCAGTTACGTCTGATGGATGCGGAGGAATAAATACTGCATCTTTTAAAGTGGCCCCACCAATCCAATTCTGGCTGGTGCGTATTTCCACGGGCATTTTATGCTTTCCGCGCACACCGCTAAGCAAGATTTTATGAGCATGTTTAAGAAGCCGCATTGACAGCGGAAGATTTTGCAATTCATCAATAGCATAATTCATCGCTTTGGTATAATTCTGGACTTCCGCCCAGTCATCACGCCGTTCAGGATGCACCTCTTCCTTTGGAAGAAGTGCCTCATCCATTCCGGTTTTTGTACCTTCAATCCGACTCGAGGTTGTGGCCTCTTTGTAGATGTGCATCTGAATGAAGAAATCCACGTCTGGAACTAAGCGTGAATAGGCGTTTAGCTCACCTAAATAACGAGTCGCATCTTCCAGAAGTACGTTAATCTGGGGATCTTTCCACATGTATAAGGAATTAACGGGAGTTGGAAGAAAGCTTCGATACCCACGCTGATTCTTGTATATTCCTGATTTAAAACTGCTCATGAACATCGGAACTTTTATTAAGATAGACAGTAGTTAAAGTATATGGCGCTACTTTAATTAAGTCAAACTGTAGTTAAAGTAGGGGGTGTCCTCCTGGCCTAGCGCAAAAACATCCACGCTAAAAGTATAGCACGATTCCACATCCCATCGGCCGTAGCAATTTCTACAGCTCAAAATCTAGAGTCTTCCGATGCGCGCCCTCGTGGACGCTGTTGGAACCAGTATACGAGAGCATCAGGGTTGCATTTTCATTCCGCAATTACGACAAGTTGCGGTGGTAAACTAAGGGCAGAAAGAGTTGACTTACGTTATAAAGAGTGCTATTACTTTGTGGCCTTGGGCTTTTTGTCTCAGGGCAGCAATAGTAGAACGTTGACAACCTGAACCTTTTGGCTATGCATACTTTTGCAGAAAAGTAATGGCCAAACAAAGGAGGTAGTAGTGAATACTGCAAACATTGCGATAAGAGAAGCACGGGAGGACGACTTCAGTTGGATCGAGGGACTCATGCAATATACCCTTGAGGCATACTATGGCGGCGATCATCGGGCGCATGCAAAACGTATTTTTGATGCGCACATTACGGGCGGTGTCGATCACCTCGGTTTTTTCTCGTTTGAGCAACGGATGTTCATCGCGGAAGCTGACGGAGAACGGGCGGGGATGATTCATCTGGTTGGCAAACGTCAATCAACCTACAAAATCAGTCCGCTGATTGTAGCCCCGGAATTCAAGGGTCGCTTCGGGCTTGGAAGCAGACTGCTTGAGTATGCCGAGAGTTATGCACGCGAACATGATGCGCGCCAACTTTATTGTACCGTTGCAGAGCAAAACATCGCCGCTTTGCAATTCTTCCTTCGAAAAGAGTTTGTGCGGGCGGGGAGTTCGGACAGTCATTACAAAAGTGGCATTACAGAAACGATGC